>CAZAPH010000089.1:0-11353 GCA_964487105.1 uncultured Akkermansia sp. | reverse complement strand
AAGATAGCGCAGTTAATCTTAACTTTTGTGTCCACCTAAAGGTAGTAACTCCACTTTATCAAATATAGTTAAAGTTAAGTGAAATAAAAATCTATTTTAATAAGTATATAATTTAACTATAGAAAACAATTAAAGTAAATTTTTACATATTTCATCGCAAATAAATTCGGCTGCCTTGCCATTGCCATATAGTTTTGGATATTCCAAATTATTTTTTGAAGTAAGCGTATTATATGCAGAAATAATTTTTTCTTTATTAGCATCAGCTATAATTGCAGTGCCACACTCAACCAACTCAATCCATTCAGTTTCTGGACGAAGAATAATGCAAGGTTTTTCAAAATAAAATGCTTCTTTTTGAACTCCTCCACTATCTGTCATTACTAAATTACAATTTTTTTCAAGTGCAATCATTTCTAAAAAACTTGCTGGCTCTGTAATAATAAAATTATTATTGCTTTTTATTTTTTTTAATAAATCAGCATTCAAATTTTTATCAAGTAAATTAGCCGTTCTGGGATGTAAAGGAAGAACAACTTTTAAATTATTTTTTTCACTAATATAGTGTAAACTTTCAAATAGAGCGTTTAAACGTGGTGGCTCATCGGTATTATTATTACGATGAATGGTTGCTAAAATAAATTGGTTTGGTATTAAATTTAATTTAGAAATAATACTTGTATTTGTGTTTGCTAAAGAACTAAAATGTAAACTATTGTCATACATAACATCTCCACAATGGTATATTTTTGGATTATTTGCATTATATGGTGTGTTATTATTTTCTTTAAATCCTTCTTTCAATAAATTATTATAACCGGTAATTGTTGGACTAAACAGTAATGTGCTAATGTGATCGCACAATATTCTATTTACTTCTTCGGGCATAGCTTTATTAAAGGAACGTAAACCAGCTTCTATATGTACAATAGGAACATGAATTTTACTTGCAGCAATTCCACCTGCTAAAGTAGAATTTGTATCACCATATAAAACAATTGCATTAGGTTTTTCTTTAATTAATATTTCTTCAATCCCTTCTATCATTTTTGCCGTTTGTTTACCATGGCTACCACTGCCTACATTTAAATTATAATTAGGATGAGGAATGTTTAATTCTGTAAAAAAAACATTACTCATATTTTCATCATAATGTTGGCCTGTATGGACAATAATTTCAGTAATTGAATTTTGAAACTTAGTGCTAATTGCTCTACTTAAAGCCGCAGCTTTTATAATTTGAGGGCGAGCACCAATTATAGTAACTATTTTTATCATATTAAATTTTTATCTGCAAAACTGATATATGTATTTTCACCTACAATTATATGATCAAGTAAAGTAATCTCAAACATATTAATTGCATCTTTTAATTTTTTAGTAATTTTTATATCTTCATCACTTGGGTTTAAATTACCACTTGGATGATTATGAGCTAATATAATACCAGTGGCATTACATTCTAATAATCGTTTACAAATTAATTTTACATCAACTACAGTAGCTGAAATTCCGCCTTTACTTAAATTTTCTGTTTTAATAATTTGATTTGCTTTATCTAACATACAAATCCAAAATTCTTCATGTCGCAAATCACTTAAAAAAGGTTTAAATATTTCATAAGCCTGTGTTGTATTTTTAATTGATTTTTTTTCTTGTGGTTCTAAATCTTTTCTACGTCTTCCAATTTCAAAAGCAGTTATAATATTAATTGCTTTTACAGTTCCTACACCTCTATACTTTTTTAATTCGTTAATGTTTAATTTAGCTAAATTAGCTAAGTTATTATCATTTTCGCTTAAAATTCGTTGTGCAAGTTGAATGGCTGTTTCTTTAATATTGCCGCTACCTAAAACAATTGCTAACAACTCAGCATCGCTTAAACTGTTTTTTCCTTTAGTTACAAGTTTTTCGCGCGGCCTATCGTCTTCAGCTAAATTTTTAATACTAATATGTTTATTTTTAAATTCCAATAGTTAAAATGCAAATTTAGTTTTAATTTTGACTTTTTATGCGTTTGTTGCAAACCGAATCGTTACAAATTTTTAAAATTAGAGATTTTAGAAATTTCATTGGAATGAGATTTTTTTTAACATTGGCAATTCAAATGCAATTTGCAACGCTTAGCTTACAAATTTATTATGAATATACAAATAAAGATGAATTTATAGTTGGTTTATTAGGCCTTGCAGAAGTTATTCCATTTGTTATTACAAGTTTTTATAGTGGTTATGTTTCGGACAATACAGCCCGTAAAAAAATTATAAAAATTGCAGCTTATGCTTTAACAATAAATGCAGTTTTACTTTTTTTAAATAGTGATTCATCTTTTTTATTTGGTAGAGGTTTAGGCTATTTTTTTATTTTTGGCATTGTTTTTCTTTTTGGTATAATTCGCTCATTTTTAGGTGCAACAACTCATCCATTTATGAGCCAAATAGTACCGCGTAACATGTACACACACTCAGCAACATGGAACAGTAGTGTATGGCATTTAGCAAATATTTTAGGTCCGGTTTTAGCGGGTATTATATATTCTTTAAACAATCAATTACACGCTAATTGGTGTCATTTTATTGTAATAATTTTGTTTATTATAGCTATATTTTTAATTACATTAATAAAGCATGATGGAAAATATGAACAGGTAAAAAATAAAGAAACAGTTTTAGAAAGTTTTAAAGTTGGTTTACAATTTGTGAAATCAAATAAAATGATACTTAGCGCATTATCCTTTGATATGTTTGCTGTTTTGTTTGGAGGAGCGGGTGCAATATTACCAGCATTTACTGATAAAGTACTTGGTTTAGGGCCTGAATATTATGGCGTATTAAGAACTGCTCCTGCATGTGGCGCAGTTTTAATGGCTTTAATTATGGCTGTTTACCCGCCTCAAAAAAGAGCAGGAATTGCTTTATTATTAAGTGTAGTAGCCTTTGGTATTTTTACAATTGGATTTGCTTTAAGTACAAATTTTTGGTTAGCTTTTATTATGCTGTTTTTAACAGGAGCATTTGACAATGTTAGTGTTGTTGTAAGGCATAGCATATTACAATTTAGTACTCCTGATAATATGAGAGGAAGAGTTAGCGCAATTAACAGCATTTTTATTGGAAGTAGTAATGAAATTGGTGCATTTGAAAGTGGTGCTGCTTCAAAATATTTTGGATTAGTTAAAAGTATAGTGTTAGGCGGAGCATTAACAATACTAACTGTTGGAAGCGTAAATTGGTTAAACCCTAGACTAAAAAAATTAGATTTAACAAAGTATTAATGGTTGATCAAAATATTAAAGAAATTTTAGATAATGCCTATTTAAAATTTAATCAAAAAAATTTTATTGAAAATGATCCAATTTCAATACCTCATTTATTTACAAAAAAAGAAGATATAGAAATTGTAGGTTTTTTTGCCGCCACATTAGCTTGGGGGAACAGAAAATCAATTATTAAAAATTGTACAAAACTGATAGATATAATGGACATGCAACCCCATGATTTTATATTAAACCATAGTAAAAAAGAGTTAAAGTTATTTGAAAAATTTGTTCATAGAACTTTTAATACAATTGATTGTAGTTATTTTATAATTTCATTAAAAAATATATATATAAATCATAAAGGTTTAAGTGCTATTTTTAATAGTAACAAAAATGATATTGCTTACCATATTTTTAATTTCAGAAAAATTTTTTTTGAATTAAATCATTTAACAAGAACAGAAAAACATGTTAGTAATCCCTTAAAAAACAGTAGCTCAAAACGCATTTGTATGTATTTAAGATGGATGGTAAGAAAAGATTCTTTTGGTGTTGATTTTGGAATTTGGAATCATATTAAACCTAGCCAATTGTATTTACCTTTAGATGTACACACTGGAAATGTTAGTCGGTATTTAGGATTACTTAATCGTAAACAAAATGATTGGAAAGCAGTAACAGAGCTAACAGAAATTTTAAAATTGTATGATTCTAAAGATCCTGTTAAATATGATTTTAGTTTATTTGGATTAGGGATTGATGGTTTAACAAAAAAAATTAATTTTTTATAAATTTAATTCTTTCCTTTTTATCCATAAAATTAACTTCGAAAAAATAAACTCCGCTTTTTAGTTCGCTTACATCAATTTTTTTAGTTAATAATCCTTCTTTTAACAACTTACTATTTATATCATAAATAAAATATTTCCCCATTAAAGTTTGGTCAGTTTTAATTTCTAATAAATCAAAAACCGGATTAGGGTTTATCGTAAAATTAATTATTTTACTTTCTTTAACTGGAACCGTAACCAACGTAAGTGTTTTAACCGCAGAATCTAACATACAAGTATTTTTAACTACGTGGCTAACAGTATGAGTACCAGTAGTTGTAAAAGTTTTTACTGGATTTATTAAATTAGAATTTGGTCCTTGATTAAAATACCAATTGTGTGTAAAAGTTGTGTTTGTGGCAATTGAATTAAATTGAATAACGTTTGACGTTAAAAATGAATATGTAAAGGCAGCATGAGGCTCATTTACACCTATATTCCACGTTAATAAACTGTCGTTAACTGTTTTATTTGCAATATTTTGTAAATGTTGAACTGTTGCATTACTTAAACCTGCTTTATAGTTATTATTAATTACAGATTTTTTAAATAAAACTTCATAAAAAACACAGGCAGCTAAATAAGAACCTGCAAGCGAAGGATGACTTTGATCAACATCATACAATTCTAAAGCAGGACTATAAGAAATTGAAGCTCTAAAAGCTTCACCCACAGGAGACATTATGCTTTTAGTAGTGTCAGCAAACAATTTATACGATGCACTTAAGCGGTTTTGCATACCTGTATAAGTACAAACTGGAGGATAAGCACCACAATTTCCTGCATCTCCATTTTTACGACCCCAAGTTTCATAAAAAACAGTTTGAGAACATGTGTTATTTTTATTAATTACACTATCTAATTTAATAGCATATGGTAAAGTTTGACTATTTACTTGTGATGGTGAAAATGAAGGTTCTTGACTTTGAGCCTGAAGTACAACATATTGCCATGCTTGAGAATTTATTTTACTAATTGTAGTAGAATTATTAAAATGGTTATTAAAAGTATAACCTCCAATTGTATTTTGATCAAAAATTAAATCATCTCCATTGGCATTTGCTAAACTATCAATTAAAACTGGCAAATTATTTACGTATGTGTAACTGTTACCAATAAATAAACACGTTACAGTTTTAGTGTTTATTTGAGCGCTAATACTAAATGAAACAAATAATGTAAGGAATACAAGATTAATTTTTATAAAATTAAAGTTCATGCTTTTTTTAAAAAAATATTGAAGTACAAAATTAATGAAAATTAAGTTATAGACTTAAATAATAATCATAAATAAATACTCTTGATTATCATTATTAAAATTAAAAAAGGAATATTATAATCAAAATTAATTAATTCCAAAATTCATCTTTCCAGATATTATTATTTGTTTGATTGTTATGCATTTCATTTATAATATCCATTTTTTCGGAAGAAACAAGTTGTTCGATTTCATTAAATAAAATTCGTTCTTCAAACCTAATATGTTGTTCTAATTCTTTTTCAATAGTTAATAAAGAATTTAGAATATCTTTTTTTTCAGCAAACATTTCTCGTAATTTTTTATGTTCAGAAACAGCTCTTTCAACTAAAGGATGATTGTTTCCTAAAACCGGAAAAGCAATTTCTTCTTCTAACATAAAATGTGTTTTTAAATTTGTTTCAAAAAACCAATCTGTATATGCTTTAATTCTTTCAATACTTATATCTTTATTAAGTCCGGTTTTTATTTTCCAACATAATAATAAACCATGGTGATGCTCTCTACTTAATGGTTTAAGAAAATCGCTACGTTTAATTGGGCTTTTACTCATTACACATTTAATTTATATTTTCTATTGCTATTTTAATATTATGTAAACTTTCATCAATTATAATTTGGCAAGCTAATCTTTTTTTTTCGTTTAAAATATTATGTTTCTTTAATGTTGAAAGTTCATTTCTATTACTTTCCAAAATTTTTAAATGAGAAGAAGTAATTTCAATTAAACAGGTACAACATTTCCCTACCCCTTTACATTCACCAAAGTTATTAATAAAAATAGTATCATTTAAAAGTTCCATTAAATTTTCATACTCATTTTTATAAGTATTTAATATAATAACTTCTTCGCCATTATAAACAGTTATTTCAATATTTTTATTCAAAATAAAAAATAAAATTACGCTGAAACAAATTTCTTTTCAATATCAATTGCTTTAGGGAACAAGATATTATTTTCTAAATGTATGTGTTGATGTAAGTCATCTTCAAATTCATTTAATAAAGAAAAAGTTACTTTATAGGTATTACATGCGTCTTGTGGTGGAGTGTAATTATTAGTTAATTCAGCTATTTTCCTAAATCTTTCACCTTCAGCAGTATGTTCATTCATCATATTTTGAATTGGGTTTTTAACTGAACCAAATTGAGCGTTTACAGGAGTTCCATTTTGTTTTGCAAGTTCTAGTTTTCTAATAAAAGGAAAAAGAACTAATTCTTCTTTTTTCATGTGTACAGTTAATTCATCTACACATCCTTGAAAAAGCAATTGAACTTCATTAAGTTCGGGATGTTGTGGCCCATGTACTTTAACTATTTTATTAAGAAAAGGCGTAATTTCTAAAATTTTTGATTCAACAAAACGATGATGTTTTTTCTCAATATAATCCGCTAATAAATCTAACGGCCATGAATTAAAATTAATTCCATCTGCACTATTATTAATTTGAGCAACATTTTGCAATGATTGAATTAATTCATCAACATTTATATTTTTTTGATTACAAGCGTCTTCAATTGTTCTATTACCATTGCAACAAAAATCTATTCCGCTTTTTTTAAACACATTTGCTGTTTTGTAATTTTGTGCAACTAATGCACCAATGTTTGATTTTTTTGTGATTTCCATAATGTTATGTTTTTAAGGTTTTTGTGCAATTACAGTAATTGCATTCATGTTATTTTGATATTTTCTAAAAATTCTTCTCATTTCATAAATTCTTTTTCTTGCTTTTGGTTGAGTAATAACATTAAAAGCAATTTTAATAGTTCTAAATAAACCTTCGTCATCAATTATTCGACTAAGTTCAAGCAAAGTCATAGAATTATTATATATTTTTTTAATTGTAAAACCTTCGTTTTCTAATATTAAAATCCATTCTTTTTCTGTAAGCGGCCTTGCGTTTACTTTTATTGCTAAAGCTAATTCTTTTTGAATTTCGGTTTTTACATTATCATCAATTAAATCTGGTGTAAGTGCTAATTCATGAATGGCATATAAACCACCGCTTTTTAAAATTCTAAATGCTTCTTTTATAATTTCTGATTTACGATGATCTGCATGCATTGTTAACATAGCCTCACCATAAACTTTATTAATTGAATCATTTTGTAATGTAGTATGTGAAGCATTACCGTTAAGTATTGTTACATTATTAGAATTAAATTTTTTCTTTAATAAATTAACGGCTTCTTCATTTTGTTCGATTGCAAAAAAGGATTTTGGCTTTTTTTGTAAAGTAATAGTTGTAGTAAAGCCTAAACCCGGTGCAAATTCGGCAACTACATCGTTAGAATTTATATTTAAAGCTTGTATCATTTTTAAAGTAAGTTCTTTTCCACCTGGGCGTAAGACTCTTTTTCCCATTTTTGCCAAAATCCAATGACCTTGGCTTTTTTCAAAATTATCTATATTCATATTATCAACTTAAAATTTAAATTTTAAACTATATTATTTATACTGTTTTAAACTAAATACAAAAAGACCAATTATTTTAATAAACTCAAACAATACATAATAAAAATGCATAAATGAATTCTCAACATTTTTGCCTTGAATACGTAGTTCTGCACGTTCATCTAAAATTGGCAAAAGCCAAAATGTTTGAATAACTAAAACAATAAAAACAACATAATAAAATAAATTATTTATACTTAAAACTGGTTGATTAGTTAAAATTAAAATTATTAAAATTAATAAAGCAAAAAACCACTCCATCTTATTTAATGCACCAAAAACAATACGTCCAATACCCAAGCCAATTTGAATGTTAACCCCCGGAGCTCTGAATTTTAACCATGCCTCCATAAAGCTAATTGCACAAATAAATCCTATCCATAAGTAAATTATAGCAATTATGTAGGGGTATTTTATAGTTAAATTCATAAAGGTATTTTATTGGAGTTATTTTTATAATACACAATTTTATGTAAAAACATTTCAGCCATTTTACTTGCACGCCATTTAGCTTCATAAGCTTTTTCTCCAGTAAAATTTTCATCAACGGTTAAATAAAATAATTCTAACCATCTATCAAAATGTACTTTTTCAACTGGTAAATTTGCATGTGGTAAAAAAGGTCTACCGTTATAAGTGTGTTCATCTAATAAAATAGTTTGCCAAAAACTGTACATTTTTTTGAGATGTAAATCCAAAAGATCTTTTATAATTAAATTAAAAATGTTTGCTAATAAATCATCTTCTCTTATTTTAGCATAAAAACTATCAACAAGTAATTTAATAGCATTATGATTATTTAATTTTGATTTTACCACAAAAAAATTAAAATTTTAACAAAACCTTTTAAATATTAGTTACTATAATAATTACATTTAGTAAAACACTTAAATAAAGTGTTATTAAGCAAACCTTACCAGAACCTTGAGCAATAAAAACTGAATTACTTGCCATAGTAAGCGCTGCACATGTACATAATAAAACAACATTAGCATCATTAGCTAATAATAAACCAGCAGCTATAGATCCAATACAACTCTGAGCGGTTAAATAAACTGCCATCCAAAAAAATCTTGCATTTTCAAATTTAATTACTTGATTTTGGAACCAACCTACGTTTGAAGTAGTTTTTACGTTAATTGCGTTTTGTGTTTTCATAATTGATGTTTTAAATTAAATATATAAAGACCTTTTTATCTTTTTTTATTGTAAAAAATTATCTCTGTAAAAAAGCTAAACCTTTTTCTAAATTATCTGATAATTCATTTATATTGGTATTTTCTAACATATTTTTAAGTTCATTTCTTACGATTTTAAATTTATTATGTACAGGACATGGTTTTTTTTCAGAACATTCTTTAAAACCTAAACCACAACCTTTATAAATAGAATCGCCATCAATTGCAGTAACAATTTCACTAAGTTTTAGGGTTAATAATTTTTTAGAATTAATATTAAAACCACCAGTAGGCCCTTTAGTTGATTCTATTATTTTTGCTTTAGTTAATTGTTGTAAAATTTTACCAGTAAAAGCATTTGGAGAGTTTATTGCATTTGAAATATCTTTAATCCCTACTCTTTTATTTTGCTTTGTTTGTTTTGCAATATAAATTGTTGCTCTAATAGCATATTCACAAGATTTCGAAAACATAAATTTACTTTACAATACAAATGTATAAATTTAATATTAAAAGACAAATATATCTTTTATTTATTTTATATGATTATAATCATATAAAATAAATTTATTTCCAAGTTCCATTTAAAACAATTGTTGTTCCATTATTTTCTGTTTCCATATCTAATGGGTAAAGAATTTTATAGTCTTTTATGTTAATGGCATTTGTACATATACAACCACTTGAATCGCCAAACAAAGCAACTTCATAGGTATTTTTATAAAAATTCATCGTAATTGATTTATCTAAACCAAATTTAACAGGCAATGTGTAATAACTTGGGTATAAGCTAGTAGAGACTAATGTAATTTGGTTTGAATTTTGAATTTGAAATACTTTTAAGAATAAATTTTGTTTAGTTAAGCTACTTACATTAGCTGTATTAAGAGTAAGGCTTTTTAAGTGAAAATCAATATTTTCATTTTTCTTTTTACAAGAAAAATGAAACACAATTAATAAAATAAGTAAAAAGTAAATTTTTTTAGTTTTCATTATAATAATTTTTTTAATTTTTAATTGTAGTCCAAAACGGATCATTCCAATCTTTAATTATGACATTTTCTTTGTATAACTTCATAATTAAGAATAATTGATCATAAGGAATTGTATTAATAATTATTTGATAAATTTTATATTTTTCAAACCTAACATAAGCTTCAAGTTGTTCTTCAATTAAATTGATTGATTTTTCGATATTTTTTTGATCAGAAAATAATCTTTTTAATTTTCGTTGATAACTTTTAGCTTTAAGGAAAATCTCTTTATTATTTTGAATATGAGAAAAAATAAATTTTTCTTCAAATACAAAATGATGAATTAAACAATTATTATAAAACCAATCTGAATACAATTTTAACCTGCATTTATCAATAGAAGCACAGTTACCTTGCCTTAAATGCCAACAAAAAGTTAAAGCTTCACTAAACTCATTATTAATTGGTTGTAGTAAAACACTATTTACATTTAATTGAGATGTATTTAAAAAACTATTCATTAACAATTCTATAATTTTAAGTATTTACACAAATTTTTTCGAGAAAAGATTTTAATACCAAAGCGTGCGTGTGTTCTTTATCACGAGCAGCGTATACTAGAGTAACAATTTTTTTAAGTTTAATTATTAAAATTATTTCAGTAATGTATTTATTGTTTTTTAATTCTGTTCGGTACTTCATTTTAAAATCGTGCCACAATAATGGATCATGTGAAAACCAACGTCGTAAAGAAGAAGAAGGAGCTATTTTATTTTACCATAAATCAAATTTAGCTTTTTGTTTGCTTAAACCTCTTGGCCATAATCTATCAATTAAAATACGGTAACCATCATTTTCTGAAGGGTTATCGTATACACGTTTAATATTAATTTTAAATTTCATATAATAATTATGCAGGTGAAAGAACTTTAGAACGTAAGTAAACAACTGTTTTATTTAAGTATGGAAATACTATAATTAGCAATAAGGTTCCAAATAAAATCCAAATCATAATTGTATAATAATCCATAGCATATCTTAAATTATTTTGTTGATTTAAATTATTAATTAATAATTTACTAGATGCTTTAACTGATTTTAAAGTAACTAATCCTTTATCTAATAAATGCTCATTATTAAATGATAAATACTGTTTAACAACAGGATTAAGTAGCGTTAAATTATTTTGAAATGTATTATAATGTTTACTTTTTTCGAATAATTCAAAATAATTTAACAATGCAATACTTGCACAAAATCCAAAATACCTTATTGCTAAACAAATTGCAGAAGCAGATGGTCCAAGACTAACAGGCACAGATGAAATAGCATAAATTATAGTTGGAACCATAATCATTCCAACACCAAGCCCTTGTAATAATAAAGGAATATAATA
>CAZAPH010000088.1:0-11675 GCA_964487105.1 uncultured Akkermansia sp. | reverse complement strand
TTATTGCTGTTTTGAGTCTCATAACGAACCCTATTGCAAAATCTGGGTTTAAGAGATTAATCTTATTTAAAGATACTGTATAAAAGATACAGTATCAATCTACTTTCTAGTTTGCGTTTAATTTGTGTAATAACAAAAAGGACCATCTATATTTAGATAGTCCTTTTAATTTTTATAGTTTAACTCTTATCTCTACTTTCTTAACAGAAAGTAGTAATCTGAATTAATTTATGCTTCTTGTTCAGCTTCAGCTTTACTAGCCATTAAACGCTCATATTCTTCTTTACTACCAACTACTAATTTTTCGTATTGGCGTAAACCTGTACCCGCAGGAATTAAATGCCCTACAATTACATTTTCTTTTAATCCGTTTAAGGTATCAACTTTACCATTAACAGCGGCTTCGTTTAACACTTTAGTAGTTTCTTGGAACGATGCAGCAGATATCCATGAGCTTGTTTGTAACGATGCTCTTGTAATACCTTGCAACATACTTTCAGCAGTTGCAGGAACAGCATCACGTGCTTCAACTAATTTTAAATCTTTGCGTTTTAAAACTGAGTTTTCGTCGCGTAATTTACGAGATGTTACAATTTGCCCACGTTTTAATTCGGCGCTATCACCTGGGTCAACAACTACTTTTTTACCAAAAATGTTATCATTTTCAGTCATAAAGTCAATTTTATTCACTAATTGTTGCTCTAAGAAAATAGTATCGCCTGGATCAACAATTTCAACTTTACGCATCATTTGACGTACAATTACTTCAAAATGCTTATCGTTTAATTTTTGCCCTTGTAAGCGGTAAACCTCTTGTATTTCATTAACTAAATATTCTTGTACTGCAGTTGGTCCTTTAATTGATAAAATATCGCTAGGTGCAACTGCGCCATCAGATAAAGACTCACCTGCTTTAACAAAATCATTTTCTTGAACTAAAATATGTTTACTTAAATTTACAAGATAAGTTCTGCGTTCACCAGTTTTTGCTTCAACCATAACCTCGCGGTTACCACGTTTAATTTTACCAAAACTAATTATACCATCAATTTCACTAATTACTGCAGGATTAGAAGGGTTACGAGCTTCAAATAATTCGGTTACACGTGGTAAACCACCGGTAATATCACCAGTTTTACCAGTAACACGAGGTATTTTAACTAAAACTTGACCAGGTTCAATTTTAACACCTTCGTTAATAACAATGTGTGCACCTACCGGAATGTTGTATGTTTTTAAAATTTCTCCTTTTTTATCAACGATACGAATAGTAGGACTCATTGTTTTATCCTTACTTTCAATAATTACTTTTTCGCGGAAACCAGTTTGTTCATCACTTTCTTCGCGATAAGTTACATTTTCTTTAATATGTTCAAATTCAACACTTCCACCAAATTCAGAAACAATTACTGCATTATATGGGTCCCAATCACAAATTTTGTCGCCTTTTTTAACTTTTGCACCTGGTTTAATATATAAATTAGAACCATAAGGAATATTACCAGTAGTTAAAACAATTCCTGTATTTGCATCAGTAATTCTTACTTCAGTACTACGACCAATTACAATATTTGTTTTTGTGCCATCTTGTACACGTTCAACTGTACGTAATTCATCAATCTCAGCAACCCCATCGTATTTAGCTAATAAGCTACTTGAAGCGGCTGTGTTACTTGCTGTACCACCAACGTGGAAAGTACGTAATGTTAACTGAGTACCTGGTTCACCAATTGATTGGGCTGCAATAACACCTACGGCTTCACCTAATTGTACTAAACGGCCATTTGATAAATTTCTACCATAACATTTTGCACACACCCCTAACCTACTTTCACACGTTAATACCGAACGAATATCAACTGTTTCAATAGGAGATTTTTCAATAACTGATGCTACATCTTCACTAATAATTTCGCCACCAGCAATAATTAATTCTCCGGTAGTTGGGTGGTAAACATCATTTACAGTTGTACGTCCTAAAATACGATCGTATAAACTTTCTACAATATCATCATTATTTTTTAATGCAGTCATAGCTAAGCCACGTAAAGTACCGCAATCAGTTTCATTAATAATAACATCTTGTGCAACGTCAACTAAACGACGAGTTAAGTAACCCG
This sequence comes from uncultured Akkermansia sp., assembly GCA_964487105.1. Classification (GTDB taxonomy): domain Bacteria; phylum Bacteroidota; class Bacteroidia; order B-17B0; family Aurantibacillaceae; genus Aurantibacillus. Next base: position 9,555 of record CAZAPH010000088.1, on the reverse strand, counting down.
CATCGGCTGTTTTTAAAGCCGTATCTGCTAAACCTTTACGCGCACCGTGTGTAGAAATAAAATATTCTAAGATGGATAAACCTTCGCGGAAGTTAGATAAAACAGGATTTTCGATAATTGATGCTGTTGTATCCCCTGCTTTTTGAGGTTTAGCCATTAAACCACGCATACCGCTTAATTGTTTAATTTGCTCTTTACTACCACGCGCACCTGAATCTAACATCATGTAAACTGAGTTAAACCCTTGTTTATCAGTACTTAATTTATCTAATACTTGTTTTGTAACTTTGCTGTTGGCATGTGTCCAAATATCGATGATTTGATTGTAACGTTCATTATTAGTAATGAAGCCCATATTGTAGTTGTTCACTACTTCATCTACTTCGGCTTGAGCTTCTGCAATTATTTTTAATTTTTCAGCTGGAGTTTGGATATCTCCTAAATTAAATGATAAACCTCCTTTAAATGCTGTTTTAAACCCTAGTTCTTTAATATCATATAAAAATTTTGCTGTTTTAGCAATTCCGGTTTTTTAAACTACCAAACCAATTATATCACGAAATTATTTTTTGGTTAACAGTTCTTTAATATAACCTACTTCGTGTGGCACAACCATATTAAACAATACACGACCAGCTGTGGTATCAATTATTTTTGTAACTAATTTTTCACCTTCAAGCGCATTTGTTATTTTAACTTTAATTTTTGCATGTAAATCTAATTGCTTCTCATTTACAGCAATAACAACTTCTTGAGCACTATAAAAAGTATTTCCTTCGCCTTTTACTGCATCATCTTTTAAAAGCTGCTACGGCAGCCCCACATTAAAAAAACTTAAAACCATATTTTGTGATTGAACAGCAACTGGAGCTCTGTTTGATGTGTTTAAAATATTGTGAGAAGCTAACATTAAAATTTGAGCTTCTAATATTGCAGCATGCCCTAATGGAACGTGAACTGCCATTTGATCACCATCAAAATCGGCATTAAAAGCTGAACACACTAATGGGTGTAATTGTATAGCTTTGCCTTCAATTAATTTTGGTTGAAATGCTTGAATACCTAACCTGTGTAAGGTTGGGGCACGGTTTAATAAAACTGGGTGACCTTTTAATGCATTTTCTAAAATATCCCAAACAATTGCTTCTTTTTTATCAACTATTTTTTTAGCAGATTTTACAGTTTTTACAATACCACGCTCTATCATTTTACGAATGATAAATGGTTTGAATAACTCGGCTGCCATTTCTTTTGGTAAACCGCATTCGTGTAATTTTAATTCAGGGCCTACAACAATTACTGAACGAGCAGAATAATCAACACGTTTACCTAATAAGTTTTGACGGAAACGTCCTTGTTTACCTTTTAATGAATCTGATAATGATTTTAATGCACGGTTACTATCTGTTTTAACTGCGTTTGATTTACGTGAGTTATCAAATAACGAATCAACAGATTCTTGTAACATACGTTTTTCGTTTCGTAAAATTACATCTGGCGCTTTAATTTCTATTAAACGTTTTAAACGATTATTACGAATAATTACTCTTCGGTATAAATCATTTAAATCTGAAGTAGCAAAACGACCTCCATCTAATGGAACTAAAGGACGTAATTCAGGTGGAATTACAGGTACTACTTTAATAACCATCCACTCAGGGCGATTAACAACATTTTGATTTGCTTGACGAAATGCTTCAATTACATTTAAACGTTTTAAAGCTTCATTTTTACGTTGTTGACTAGTTTCATTATTTGCTTTATGACGTAATTCGTATGATAATTCATCTAAATTTAAGCGTGATAATAAGTCTGATATTGCTTCAGCTCCCATTTTTGCTACAAATTTATTTGGATCTGTGTCGTCTAATAATGTATTTTCTTTAGGTAAAGCATCTACAGCATTTAAATACTCTTCTTCTGTTAAAAAGTCTAGGTATGAAATACCATTTTCAGCAGCAATACCAGCATTAATTACTACATAGCGTTCGTAGTAAATAATCATATCTAACTTTTTAGTTGGTAAACCTAAAAGGTAACCTATTTTGTTAGGTAATGAACGAAAATACCAAATGTGAGCAACCGGAACCACTAAATTAATGTGTCCCATACGTTCACGACGAACTTTCTTTTCTGTTACTTCAACACCACATCTATCGCATACAATTCCTTTATAACGAATACGTTTGTACTTGCCGCAATGACATTCATAATCTTTAACCGGACCGAAAATACGTTCACAAAATAAACCATCTCTTTCTGGTTTATAAGTACGGTAATTAATTGTCTCAGGTTTTAAAACTTCTCCACTCGAACGACGTAAAATCGTTTCGGGCGATGCAAGGCTTATAATAATCTTTGAGAAATTTGATTTTTGTTTACTATCTCTTCTTAATGCCATTTATAATTTTTAATTTAAAATTTATAATTATTAATTTATGATTATTCTAAAGTAACGTCTAATGCTAAACCACGTAATTCATGTAACATTACATTAAAGGATTCTGGAATTCCTGGAGTAGGAATGTTTTCGCCTTTAACAATTGCTTCATATGCTTTAGCACGGCCCATTACGTCATCAGATTTTACAGTTAACAATTCTTGTAAAACATTTGCTGCTCCATAAGCTTCTAATGCCCAAACTTCCATTTCACCAAAACGTTGACCACCAAATTGAGCTTTACCGCCTAAAGGTTGTTGTGTAATTAATGAATATGGACCTATTGAACGTGCATGCATTTTATCATCAACCATGTGACCTAATTTTAACATATAGATTATACCAACAGTTGCAGGTTGGTCAAAACGCTCACCCGTACCACCATCAAATAAATAAGTACGGCCAAACTTAGGTAAACCAGCTTTATTTACATATTCATCTATTTGTTCCATTGATGCGCCATCAAAAATAGGTGTTGAGAATTTTAAGCCTAATTTTTCGCCTGCCCATGCTAAAACAGTTTCGTAAATTTGCCCTAAGTTCATACGCGAAGGTACACCTAAAGGATTTAAAACTATATCAACTGGAGTACCATCTTCTAAAAATGGCATATCTTCTTCTTTTACTATACGAGCAACAATACCTTTGTTACCGTGACGACCAGCCATTTTATCGCCCACTTTTAACTTACGTTTTTGAGCAATATAAACTTTTGCTAATTGTACAATTCCATTTGGTAACTCATCACCTACAGTAATTTGAAATTTTTCGCGTTTGTATTTACCAAGGTAATCATTATACTGAATCATAAAGTTGTGCAATAAACGCTCAACTTGTTCATTTTTATCAGCATCTGTTGTCCAGTTACTTGGGTTAATTTCGCTATAATCAATACGTTCTAAGCCTTTTTGTGTGAATTTTGTACCACGAGGTACAATTTCTTCGCCTAAAATGTTTGTTACGCCTTGCGATGTTCGTCCGTTTACTAAAACAAATAATTTATCAACTAGTTTTAATTTTAAGTTATAAATATTTTTTTCGTGGTCAGCATCTAATTTTTCGATTAACGGTTTTTCTTCCGCTTTTTGTTTTTTATCTTTAACAGCGCGTGAAAATAGGCGTTTATCTACAATTGTACCTCTAATCGAAGGAGAAACACGTAAAGAAGCATCTTTAACATCACCTGCTTTATCACCAAAAATAGCACGTAATAATTTTTCTTCTGGAGAAGGATCAGTTTCACCTTTTGGAGTAATTTTACCTATTAAAATATCTCCTTCTTTAACTTCAGCACCAATTCTAACAATTCCTTTTTCATCTAAATCTTTAGTAGCTTCTTCTGATACATTTGGAATATCTGGTGTTAATTCTTCCATTCCTCGTTTTGTATCGCGTACTTCTAAAGTATATTCATCAATGTGTAAAGAAGTAAATATATCTTGTCGAACAATTTTTTCGTTAATTACAATTGCATCTTCAAAATTGTAACCTTTCCATGGCATAAATGCCACTTTTAAATTTCTACCTAAAGCTAATTCGCCATCTTGAGTTGCATAACCTTCTGTAAGTACTTGACCTTTATATACTTTATCGCCTTTTTTTACAATTGGCTTTAAGTTAATACAAGTACTTTGATTGGTTTTTTGAAATTTAGTTAAATTATACGATTTTACATCCCCTTCAAAAGATATTAATTTTTCTTCTTCAGTTCTATTATATCTAATGGTAATTGTGTTAGCATCTACATATTCAACAATTCCTTCGCCTTCAGAGTTAATTAACACTCGGCTATCTTCAGCAACACGTGCTTCAATACCAGTACCTACAATAGGAGCTTGAGGTTTCATTAAAGGTACAGCTTGGCGTTGCATATTAGAACCCATTAACGCGCGGTTAGCATCATCGTGCTCTAAAAACGGAATTAAAGAAGCTGCAATAGAAGCAATTTGATTTGGTGCAACATCCATTAAATGAATATTTTCAGGCTCTAATACAGGGAAATCACCTTCATAACGTGCAGTTACTTTTTTAGTGATAAAATTTCCTTTATCATCTAATTTTGCACTAGTTTGAGCTATATTTTTTAGGTCTTCTTCTTCTGCAGTTAAATAAACAATTGGATTTTTAACATCTACTTTACCATCTTTAACTTTACGGAATGGAGTTTCAATAAATCCTAAATTATTAACTTTTGCATAAACGCATAAAGATGAAATTAAACCGATGTTTGGTCCCTCTGGAGTTTCAATTGTACATAAACGGCCATAATGTGTGTAATGTACGTCACGCACCTCAAAACCGGCTCTCTCACGACTTAAACCACCTGGCCCTAGAGCCGATAAACGGCGTTTATGTGTAATTTCAGATAATGGATTAGTTTGATCCATAAACTGAGAAAGTTGATTTGTACCAAAGAAAGAATTAATTACTGAACTTAAGGTTTTAGCATTAATTAAGTCAGTTGGTGTAAATACCTCATTATCACGTACATTCATACGTTCACGTATAGTGCGCGCCATACGAGCTAAACCTACACCAAATTGCGAAAATAATTGTTCACCTACAGTTCTAACACGGCGGTTAGATAAGTGATCGATATCATCAACATCTGTTTTAGAGTTTATTAACTCAATTAGATATTTGATAATTAAAATCATATCTTCTTTAGTTAATACTCTAATATTTGCAGGAATATCGATACCTAATTTTTTATTGATACGGTAACGTCCTACTTCGCCTAAATCATAACGTTTATCAGAGAAAAACAATTTATCAATAACGCCACGAGCAGTTTCTTCATCTGGTGGTTCAGCATTACGTAATAAACGGTAAATAAATTCAATAGCTTCTTTTTCAGAGTTGGTAGAATCTTTTTGTAAAGTATTGTAAATTATTGCAAAATCAGCAGTATTTACATCTTGTTTATGTAAAATAATTGATTTTACATCATTATCAACAATTAAATCAATATGTTCTTCTTCTAAAATTGTTTCACGATCTAAAATTACTTCGTTACGTTCAATTGAAACAACTTCTCCGGTATCTTCATCAACAAAATCTTCTAACCATGTTTTTAAAGCGCGAGCGGCTAGCTTACGGCCTACTTCGCGTTTTAAACCAGCTTTACTTACTTTAACTTCGTCGGCTAAACCAAAAATTTCTAAAATTTGTTTATCGCTTTGAAAGCCAATTGCTCTAAGTAAAGTTGTTACAGGTAATTTTTTCTTACGATCGATATAAGCATACATTACATTATTAATGTCTGTTGCAAATTCAATCCAGCTTCCTTTAAAAGGAATAACACGTGCACTGTATAATTTGGTGCCGTTGGCATGGCGGCTTTGTCCAAAAAATACACCAGGTGAACGGTGTAATTGAGAAACGATAACACGCTCTGCGCCGTTTATAATAAATGAACCTTTAGGCGTCATATAGGGGATTGTACCTAAGTACACATCTTGCATGATTGGTTCAAAATCTTCATGTTCAGGGTCTGTACAATAAAGGTATAATTTAGCCTTTAAAGGAACAGCATAAGTTAAGCCACGTTCTATACATTCTTCAATTGCATAACGAGGTGGGTCAATATAATAATCTTTAAATTCCAATACAAAATTATTTCTTGCATCGGAGATAGGAAAATTTTCAGCAAACACACGAAATAACCCTTCTTTTTTACGGTTTTCTGGTGTAGTTTCTAATTGAAAAAAATCTTGAAAAGATTTAACTTGAATATCTAAAAAATCCGGATATTCGATCGGGAATTTGTTTGATGAGAAATTAATTCTCTTTTGTGTTTTTGTACTTGCAGCCAAGGTATGTTGTGTTAAGTTTTACAATATTGTTGACGCTATTAAGTTTTGATGTTTTACCACCATGGTAGGTAAAATCACGTTAATTTATACCTACTCTTTTAAATTCCACACCCCAACCAAAAATTTGGTTGGGGAACTGTGAAATTTAATATTTAGCACATTGCTTAATTAAGTTAATTACTTAATTTCGGCTTTAGCACCAGCTTCTTCTAAAGCTTTTTTAATTGCTTCAGCTTCTTCTTTACCAATACCTTCTTTAACTGGTTTTGGAGCACCATCAACTAAGTCTTTAGCTTCTTTTAAGCCTAAACCTGTTAAATCTTTAACTACTTTTACTACGCCTAATTTAGCAGCGCCAGCATCTGTTAAAATAATATCGAAGCTAGTTTTTGCAGCAGCGGCATCGCCACCAGCAGCACCACCACCAGCTACAACTACTGCAGCAGCAGCAGGTTCAATTCCATATTCGTCTTTTAATAAAGTTGCTAAATCTTGCACTTCTTTTACTGTTAAGCCTACTAATTGTTCGGCTATTGCTTTAATATCTGCCATTTTTATTGGTTTTATTAGTTTAAATTATTGTTTTACTTTTTTTTGTTTTGCTATTATGCAGCTTCTTTATTTGATTTGTTTTCTAAACCGCCAATTACACGTTGAATTGGAGATTTTAATAATGCAATTACATCAGCAATTAATTCGTTTTTAGATTTTAACGAAGCAACTGTATCTAATTGATTATCACCAATAAAGATAGTTTGTTCAACGTAAGCAGCTTTTAAAGCCGGTTTGCTATCGCCTTTACGAAACTCTTTAATTACTTTTGCCGGTGCGTTTGCTACATCGGTAAAAATTAAAGCTGTTTCACCCTTTAAGGTTGGAATAAGTTCTGCTAATTTACTATCATTAGCTCTTTCAATTGCCTTTTTTAATAGGGTGTTTTTTACAACTTGAACCGAAATTTTCTTTTCGAAACAAGCTTTGCGAAATGCATTTACTTTTTCTACTGTTAATGAAGAACAATCTGCTAAATAGATTTTGTCATTGGCATTTAGTTTATCAACTAATTGCTCAATTACCTGAGTTTTTTCTGTTTTATTCATTTATTAGCAGTTTTTATTAGTTAAATAGTTTGTTATCAATTGCAATACCTGCACTCATTGTACTACTCATGGTAACTGATTTTACATAAGTACCTTTTGCAGAACTTGGTTTTAATTTTACAATTGTGCTTAGTAATTCTTGTGCATTTTCTGCCAATTTATCGGCGGTAAAGGAAACTTTACCAACTGCTGCATGAATAATACCTGCTTTATCAACTTTAAAATCAATTTTACCACCTTTTGAGTCGGTTACTGCTTTTGCGATATCCATAGTAACTGTACCTGTTTTAGGATTTGGCATTAAACCACGAGGGCCTAATACTCTACCTAAAGCACCTACTTTACCCATTACCGAAGGCATGGTAATAATTACATCTACATCTGTCCAGCCGCCTTTAATTTTTTCGATATACTCGTCTAAACCAACGTAATCAGCACCTGCTGCTTTAGCTTCTGCTTCCTTATCAGGAGTTACAATTGCTAAAACGCGCATTGTTTTACCAGTACCATGAGGTAAGGTTACAGTACCGCGAACCATTTGATTTGCTTTACGAGGATCAACTCCTAAACGGACTGCTAGGTCCACAGAGGCATCAAATTTAGTTGTAGTAATTTCTTTAACTAATTTAGAAGCATCTGCAACTGTGTAAGCTTTGTTTGCATCTACTTTAGATGCTACAGCTTTTCTTTTTTTAGTTAACGTTGCCATTTGTTAAGCTTTGTTTTTTAATTTAATTAATACTTGTTTTTAAAAAGGTTTGTTACCACTAACGGTTACACCCATACTGCGCGCTGTTCCGGCAACCATACTCATTGCTGATTCAATTGTAAAACAGTTCATGTCTACAATTTTATCTTCTGCAATTTTTTTAATTTGATCCCATGAAATAGAACCAACTTTTTTACGGTTACTGGTAGGCGAACCAGCTTTAATTTTAGTAGCCTCTAAAATTTGAACTGCCACAGGCGGACGTTTGATAATGAAATCGAACGATTTATCAGTGTAAACATTAATTAATACTGGTAAAATTTTACCTGGAGATTCTTGCGTACGAGCATTAAACTGTTTGCAAAACTCCATAATGTTAACACCTTTAGCACCTAAAGCAGGACCAATAGGAGGCGACGGGTTAGCAGCTCCACCTTTAATTTGCAACTTTACAATTGCCGATAACTCTTTTGCCATTTTTATTTGTTTTTATTTGTTATTTATTGCGGTTAGTATTTTTGAGATAAAGTTTACTTTGAGTTGGAAGCAGCAAAGCGCTCATTTTAACTTAAAAACCTATACCATTCAATTTTTTAATTATTCTTTTTCTACTTCTCCGTAATTTAATTCTACTGGTGTTTTACGACCAAATATTTTTACAGTAACTTTAATTTTCTTTTTATCTTCCATAACCTCTTCTATTACACCATTAAAGCCATTAAATGGACCATTTATAACTTTAACATTTTCGCCAACCATATAATTAGACGTTACGGTACCTTCGCTCTCTGTTAATTCATCTACTTTTCCTAAAATACGGTTAACTTCGCTTAAGCGCATTGGAACAGCATCTCCTCCTTTAGTTTCTCCTAAAAAACCTATTACACCTGTAATATTTTTTATTACATGGGGTACTTCACCGGTTAAAATTGCTTCAATAAGAATATACCCTGGGTAAAATGAACGTTCTTTTGTGCTTTTTTTACCGTTTCGAATTTGTATAACTTTTTCAGTTGGTATAAGCACTTGAGAAACATACTCACCCATTTTTAATCGAACAATTTCCGACTCAATATATTGTTTAACCTTTTTCTCTTGACCACTGATAGCACGTACTACGTACCATTTTTTGTTAGAGTTTTCGGTTTTAATTCCTTCTGTCATTTTAAATAAATACTATTTAACTAAATCGTAAGCTAATTTCATTAATAAATCAAACCCAAAATCCATTAAAGCTACAACAAGAGCGATAATAATAGATGCCACCATAACAATAACAGCACTATTTTGTAATTCGGGCCAAGTTGGCCAACTTACTTTATTTACCAACTCGTTTTTAGTTTCACTAATATAAGTTCCTATTTTGCTCATTTTATTTAATTTTAGGTTTAAGATTTTTTTATCTTAATTTTTATTTTTTAGCACGGTTGGAGAGATTCGAACTCCCATCAACTGTATTGGAGCACGGTATGATACAATTGCAACACACCC
>CAZAPH010000087.1:0-11934 GCA_964487105.1 uncultured Akkermansia sp. | reverse complement strand
CCGGCGAGGCAGGCGCCCTCGATGAATTTTCTAAGTAAAATTAATTCACGCTTACACACGCTCAGCGAAACGCCATGCCAAAGCGCCTGTGTGAAATACTACTTAAAATGTACGTTTAAAATAATACTTTTAGGATTTTTATTCCGCTTTTTTTATTGTTTTGAATAAAAACCGGTATATTTTAGGTATTAATTTTTTAATAAAAAATCAACAATAGTAGGGCATACAGAGTTTTTTGAGAGACGACTAACTATTGAAATTCCAAACAAAAAATAAAAAATTTGTTTAACTTTTAGCTGTATTTTTTTGTTATAGTTAATTGATTTTTGTATCCACTCAAAGGTAGTAACTCCAGCGTTGATGAAAATAAATTTTATTTTTTTTGACAAATAAAAAGTGATAACAAAATTAAATAAAGTCGTTTAATTTTTCAATTGGTCTTGCTATTATTGCTTTGTTTCCTTTAACAACAATTGGTCTTTCAATTAAAATAGGGTGTTGTATTAAAACTTCTAACCATTGCTCATCGTTATAATTTTTATCTGCAAATTTTTCAATAAACAAAGGTTCTTTTGTTCTAATAATTTCAATTGCTTTGCAATTAAGCTTTTTTAAAATCTCTTTTTTTACTGCTTTAGTTTGATTATTTTTTAAATACTCTATTACTTCAACTTCAATTTGTTTTTTTGCTAAAACATCTAAAGCGTTGCAGCTTTTACTACAATTTATATTATGGTAAATTTTCATCACAAAAGTTTCGTTAACTTAATTTCCAAGTACTTCCTTCTTTACTGTCTTTTATTTGAATACCTGCATCGGTTAATTTATTCCTAATTTCATCGCTTAATGTAAAGTTTTTATCAAGTTTGGCTTGTGTTCTCATATTTAGCATTAAGTTTATAACTTTATCTAGCGCATCAGTACTTTTGTTTTGTGCTTCTTCAAACTTTAAGCCTAAAATATTAAATACAAAGTTGTTATAAATTCGTTTTAGTAATTCAATATCAGCATTGGTTAAATTGATTTTTTTATCATTAGCAGAATTTATTATGCGTACAGTATCAAAAATTGTTGCAATTAATACTGGTGTATTAAAATCATCATTCATGGCATCGTAACATTTTTGTTCAATTCCACTTACATCTTCACTTGACGAAGTTGCAGGTGTTAATTGATTTAATGTTTTATAGGCTTCAATTATTCTTTCAAATCCTTTTTCGCTTGCTGTTAATGCTTCGTTACTAAAATCAAGCGTGCTGCGGTAATGGGTTTGCAGCATAAAAAATCTAACCGCCATTGGGTTAAAAGCTTTTTCAAATAATGGGTGCTTATCTTCTAAAATAGCTTGTGAAGGTGTGGCCGATGGGGAGTTTGGCGACAATTTTTTTCCGGTAAAAAGTTCAACAGGTAAAAAAACATTACCTAACGAACGCGCCATTTTTTGGCCATTTAATGTTAGCTTGTTTGTATGTACCCAATAGTTTACATGATTTTTTCCGCAGCAACCATCGCTTTGTGCAATTTCGTTGGTGTGATGGGTAGGAATTAAATCCATACCGCCACCATGTATGTCAAAAGTTGTGCCTAAATATTTTTGGCTCATTGCACTACACTCAATATGCCAACCCGGAAAACCAATGCTCCATGGCGATTTCCAACGCATAATATGTTCTGGTTTTGCTTTTTTCCAAAGTGCAAAATCTAATCTGCCTTTTTTTTCTTCTTGCCCATCAAGGTCGCGTGTATTATTTAATTGGTCTTCAATGCTTCGTCCTGAAAGGATTCCATAGTTATTATCTTTTGCAAATTTTTCTACATTAAAATAAACATTACCATCTTCAACATAAGCATAACCATTTTTTATTATCTCTTCAATCATTTCAATTTGCTCAGGAATATGACCAGATGCTGTAGGTTCAATGCTTGGTGGTAAAGTGTTTAAAAGCGCCATTACTTCTCTAAACCCAAAAGAATACCTTTGCACAATTTCCATTGGTTCTAATTGTTTTATGCGTGCTTGTTTTACAATTCTATCTTCACCAACACCAGCCACTTCATCTTCTAGATGTCCTACATCGGTAATATTTCTAACGTATCTAACCTTATAGCCTAAATGCAATAAGTAACGGTACATTATATCAAATGAAGTAAAAGTTCTACAGTTACCAATATGTACATCGCTGTATAAAGTAGGTCCACAAACGTAAAATCCAACAAAAGGGGGATTTAATGGTTTAAATTCTTCTTTTTTACGAGTTAAAGTGTTATAAATAAATAATGGTTGCATAATTTAAAGTATAAATATATTGATAGTAATTGCGTAAAACAAAAATAGCTTATCTTTTTTTACGGAAATAATTTTATTAAAGTTCTTTCTTTACTTTTTTTATAGATTAAAAAAGCAAAATTTGTTTTGCACCACTATTTTTCAAAGGTCGGGAACGAAATTTTGACACACTTATATTTTTATTCATTTGTTTTAAAGACAGAATAAAATACTCGGTCTCATAGAATTTTACGTTTAAAATCTTTCTTTACTTTTTTCTTGATAAAAATTAAAACCAATTTGAATAATAATTTAACCAAATTATTATTCTGTGTGAGAGGTTGAGGGTTGAATTTGGTATATGCCGCCATTAATAATATATTTATACTAAGACTTATTTCACAGTTGCTATGTATTTTTTATTCAACAAATAAAATATCCATTTTAATATCATTTTGTACATTGCCTGCATAAGAATTATTCTGTAAACCATAAGTGGTAAGCATTGTCAAAAAGACGGATTTTTTTGTTCTTGTTTCAGCTTTAAAAGCACCTACTTTATTTCGTAATTCAGCGTCATATTTTTTATCAATAATGAATGGGCTAATTGAAAATTTCATCTCGAATACATTGATAACCTCGTCTCTACGATCTATAACAAGGTCTATCTGTGCGCCATCTTTTGCTTGATTACTTTTCCACGAAGATATTTCTGTTTCAACGCCATTTATACCAAGTGCTTTTTTAATTTGAGGAACATGAGCAAGGCAAACTTGTTCAAAAGCATAGCCACTCCACACTCTATGTTTTGGATTATCTATCATCTTCAACCAATAATTTTCATCAAATGTTTTTTGACTCTTTATAAATTTTATGTGAAACAATGTAAAAAAATCGCAAAGTTGGTAGAGGCTATTTCTCGATTGTTTACCAAAAGGTATATATCGCCTAATAAAGCCGCTTTCTTCTAACTCATCTAATAAGGTTGTGAGATTACCACCAGTGGGTATTTTACTTTCTTTACTAATTTCATCACGAGTAAGTCCTTTATTTTTTTTTGCAAGTGTAGCCACAATTGCTTCATGGCGTTCTGCTTTAGAAAATAATGATTTAAATAATTTATTGAACTCGTCTTTAAGTAGTCCATTTGGTTCAAAGCAAAGTTTATTGATATGTTGAGGAGCACTCATTCCTTTCTTTAAAGCATCCCAATAAAATGGAATACCACCCAAAGTCATGTAAAGCTGTATGAGTTGATAATAATTTAATGTGATTTTTTTGTGTTTTAATAAATCTTGGCATTCATTCAGTGTAAACGGTTCTATTTTTAATCTTTGAGTTACTCTGTTATGCAAGCCCCCTTTATTATTAATGAGTTTATTAATCATCCATGAGGCTGCTGAACCACACACTATCAATAAAGCATCTTTCCTATTTGAAGCCCAACTATTCCAAAAATGCTCCAATGCCTGAATAAATCTGGAGTGTGCAGTATCAAACCAAGGTAGTTCATCTATAAATATAATTTTTTTCTTTTGTTTCGATTTTTCAATTACCCATTTAATCTGTTGAAAGGCCTCCATCCAGTTTTTTGCTTTTTTATGTTTGAATTGAGGGTGCTGCTCTTGCAAGGCTATATTAAAATTAGTAAGTTGTTCTTGCAAAGTAGCTTTTGCAAGCCCTGTAAGTCGAAATGTAAACTTATCTTCAAACACGTTTCTTACTAAGTACGTTTTGCCAATCCTGCGTCTTCCGTATAGAGCTATAAACTCGGGCTTATCAGAAGCCATCTTTTCATTTAAAAGTTTTATTTCCTTATTTCTTCCGATTATGTGCATATTTTAATTTTAGCCACAAATATACAAAAAAATATACTTATGGCGAAAATGAATTATTTTAATTTTAGCCATAAGTATATAAATTATACGAGTTATGGCAGAAATGAGTTTAATAAATTGTTGCGAAACATATCCTTTTGGGTGTTTTATTTGGTTTAATTTTCAAGAAATTTTTTTAATCAATCGTACATGATCGCTCAACGCATTGCATTGCCGTCATCAAGGAAAAGTGGAAATAAATTTATTGACGTGCTTTCTTTACTTTTTTCACGCACACAAGTCGCGCTTACACACAACCTGCCTTGGCTTTACGTGTGCTTACACAGGCCTTCGCTAAAAAATAAAATTTGTTTTGCTACGCTATTTTTCAAAGGTCGAGAGCAAAATTTTAACACACTTGTATATAATTTTTTGGTTTTAAAGACAGAATAAACTACACGGTCTCATAGAATTTTACGTTAAAATCTTTTGCTTTTAAAAGCGTTGGCATTGCGGAAGCAGATTTTTGTATCTCGCGAAGCGCTTAAAATCTGCAAGCTTAAAAGTAAAATAGATTTTAGTAAAATTATATGAAACCTTGATTTTTGCTCCACTTTTTATCAAGAAAAAGTGGAAATAAATTTATTGACGTGCTTTCTTTACTTTTTCACTTGACGAAAAAGTAGCACCAATTTGAATAATAATTTAACCAAATTATTATTCAGTGTGTAAGGTTGTGGGTTGGCTAAAACACTATGCTTCTGCTTGTTGTTTGCTTACACGTTTACGTTCGTTTTCATCAAGAATAATTTTTCTCATTCTAATAAAACTTGGTGTAATTTCAACATACTCATCACTTTGTATATATTCCATCGCTTCCTCTAAACTAAATCTAATTTTTGGAGCAATGCGCATTTTTTCGTCGCTACCACTAGCGCGCATATTGGTTAATTTTTTTTCGCCACATAAGTTAATTACTAAATCATCTGGTCTTATGTGTTCGCCAACAATCATTCCTGGGTAAATTTCTTCGCCCGGTTCAATAAAATATTTACCTCTATCTTGTAATTTATCAATACTATAAGCAACAGCAGTTCCTTTTTCTTTACTTAATAATACACCAGCAATACGGCTAGGGATTGCGCCTTTCCATGGTTCAAATGCTTTAAAACGATGAGCCATAATTGCTTCGCCAGCAGTTGCAGTTAAAATATTATTACGTAAACCAATAATACCACGACTTGGAATTTGAAACTCCATGTGAATTAAATCGCCTTTTGGTTGCATCATTAACATATCGCCTTTGCGTTGTGTAACAAGGTCAATTACTTTACTACTAGTTTCTTCAGGCGTATCAACAGTTAAAACCTCAACCGGTTCGCTTTTTACACCATCAATTTCTTTAATAATAACTTGTGGTTGCCCAACTTGTAGCTCGTAACCCTCGCGGCGCATGGTTTCTATTAATACCGATAAATGTAAAATACCACGACCGTAAACTAAATAAGAATCGGGGCTACCAGTTTCTTCAACTCTTAGGGCAAGGTTTTTTTCAAGTTCTTTCATTAACCTATCGCGTAAATGGCGCGATGTTACAAATTTGCCATCTTTACCAAAAAATGGTGAGTTGTTAATTGTAAATAACATGCTCATGGTTGGCTCATCAATCGCAATATTTGGTAAACCTTCAGGTGCATCAAAATCTGCAATGGTATCGCCAATTTCAAAACCTTCAATACCGGTAAAAGCACAAATATCACCCGCTTGCACTTCTTGAACTTTTACTTTTCCAAGACCATCAAACACAAATAATTCTTTTACTCTACTTTTTTGAATTGTACCATTGCGTTTAACAACACTTACTGGCATATTTTCTTTAATAGAACCGCGGTAAACACGTCCAACGGCAATTCTACCAATAAACGAAGAATAATCTAACGATGTAATTTGTATTTGCAATGTACCTTCACGTTTTGGTGC
Source organism: uncultured Akkermansia sp. (assembly GCA_964487105.1). Lineage (GTDB taxonomy): Bacteria > Bacteroidota > Bacteroidia > B-17B0 > Aurantibacillaceae > Aurantibacillus. The sequence continues at coordinate 5,871 of CAZAPH010000087.1, read as the reverse complement.
TTCAGGAATGTTAGCAATAATTGTATCTAAAAGATATGTAATATCTGTTGTTGGGGTTTTGTAATCAGGGCCCATCCAACCTTGTTTGCTACTGCCGTAAACAGTTTTAAAATCTAATTGCTCTTCTGTAGCTTCGAGGTTAAAAAATAAATCAAACACTGCATCGTGTACCTCATCTGGCCTACAGTTTGGCTTATCAACTTTATTAATAACTAAAATTGCTTTTTTACCAGCGTTTATTGCTTTTTGAGTTACAAAACGGGTTTGAGGCATTGGCCCTTCAAAAGCATCAACTAACAAAATTACACCATCAGCCATGTTCATTACACGCTCAACTTCGCCACCAAAATCGGCGTGACCAGGGGTATCAATAATGTTAATTTTGGTTCCTTTATAAGTTACCGAAACATTTTTTGCAAGTATGGTAATACCACGCTCACGTTCTAAATCGTTGTTATCTAAAATTAATTCGCCGGTAGCTTGGTTTTCGCGAAATAAGTTACAGGTATGAAGAATTTTATCAACCAAGGTAGTTTTACCGTGGGCAACGTGGGCAATAATTGCAATGTTACGAATACTTGACATTTAAAAATTTTTAAGGGCGCAAAGATAGTATTTTTTTGATAATTAACACATTGCAAAAAGCACAGTGCTAAAAAAACATTTTTTTTTGATAATTAATGTTTAATTGTTAAATTTGCCGTCCGCAATTAAGAATAGCGGTTTGGTCTTATAGCTCAGCTGGTTAGAGCACCTGACTCATAATCAGGGGGTCCTTGGTTCGAGCCCAAGTTGGACCACAAAAAAACCTCGATAAATTTATCGAGGTTTTTTTGTTTTTAGTATTAAAATGTTATTTAGCTAATGCTGCCTTTAAATTAGTATCAATTGCAGCTAAAAACCCCAGCTCGTCCTCGTTTAGCAAAGCGTAACGAGGATGCTTTATTAGGGCTTTTGTAAAGCCCGTTCCTCATTCATTTAAGTACTGTTACATTAACCAAGCCTTTTCCATCGGAATAATCAATTGCACTGCTAAATAAATATTCGTGAGTATTTACAACTATTAATTGCCTTACAGGGTTATGATGTATATATTTTAAACGTTGATTTATCATTTCATTTTTTTTCAAAATAAAAAAGTAGAAAAAATAAGATTTATGAGAAATAGTTTGAAAACTAAACAAACCACATTTTAATTTCGCAAAAAATATGACTAAATATATGAACTTAATTATAAATATAATTGGTATAAGTTAGTTTATTTTCATTTATCCCTTTCTAACAATTGTTTTGGTAATAATTTTTCAATAGGCACTTCTAAACCAAAAGCTAACTCATACAAATAATAAATAGTAGGGTTACTATTCCCCGACTCTATTCTTTGTAAACTTTGCCTATCTTTATTTATTTTACAACAAACCTCAAATTGGGTAATACCTTTTTCTTCTCTTATTTTTTTAAGATGTTTACCAAACTGCTTTAAAAATATTTGTTTGTTTTTAGCTACGCAACTAATATGTTGCTTTTGTTAAAAAAATAAAGAAACCTTAATGTTGCATTTTTAACATATTTTAATTAAATTAGCTATAAATTATTTGATATGGTAAAAATTCACATAAAACTATTTATTGTATTATTTTGTAATATTATTTTAGCCCAAACACAACAACAATTATTAAACCGCACTAAACATTGGCGTTTTTGAAATTCCAAACAAAAAGTGGACAAAAATTTGTTAACATTAAGCCGCATTTTTTAAGTTATTATTAATTGATTTATGGTACTCTAAGATAGTTAAATTTTTTAAGTGTTTATGTCTTCGTTTTGTGTTGTAAAAAGTTTCAATATATTCAAAAATTGATAAAGCTGCCTCTTGTTTAGTTTGATATTTGTTATGATAAATTAACTCGGTTTTTAGTGTTTTAAAAAAAACTTTCAGCTACAGCGTTATCCCAACAGTTCCCTTTCCTACTCATGCTTCTTGTAATAGATTTATGTTTAGCTATATGCTTTGTAAATTCTTCGCAAGCATACTGTATTCCTCTATCTGAATGAAAAATTAATGATTGATTTTTTTGTATTGGACGGTTGCCTTTTGCCATATTAAAGGCTGGTATCACTGTTGCATTTGCTTTCATGGTATCGCTTAGTGCCCAACCAATCACTTTCCTGTCAAATAAATCAATAACGGTAGTTAAATATAACCAGCCTTGTTTTGTTCCGATATATGTAATATCAGACACCCAAGCTCTATTTTCTTCTTTAACCATAAACATTCTATCTAATACATTTTCCACAACAGGATATTTATGTGATGAGTTGGTTGTTACTTTATACTTCTTTTTAAAAATACTTCTTAAATGTTCTTGTCTCATTATTTTTGCTACTAAAACCTGAGACACTTTTATACCTAACATATTTAATTCTTTTGTTATCCTTGGACTACCGTACCTACTTTTACTAGCCCTATAAATTTTAGTTATTTCTTGGGTTAGCATTGTTTTTCTTAACACTCGTTTGCTTGGTATTTTATGCAACCATTTATAATAGGCACTTGTGCTAACTTTTAATACTTTACACATCTTCTCAACAGGAAATTCATCTTTATGTTTTACAATAAACTCAAATCTCACTTGTCGCTCTTGGAGAAGATGCCAAGAGCCTTTTTTAAGATATCTCTTTCTAATTTTATATCATAAAGCTCTTTTCTTAACCGAATGTTTTCTTCCTCCTCTTTGCTTTTAGCTTTACTTATATCTGAATGTTTTGTGATTGATTGACCTAAGTACTTGCCTCGTGTCCAGTTTCTTAAGGTTTCTCTGCTAATGTTTAATTCATCAGCTACTTGTTGTAAACTCTTTAGTTTACTTAATTCTACAGCTTGTAATTTAAATTCTAAACTGTAATGGTTGTTTACTCTTTTCATTTTCTAAAGTTAGCGCAGATAATCTTAACTTTTGTGTCCACTCAAAGGTAGTAACTCCACAATCAATCTACTTTTTTTACAAATATAAAAATTTCTGATACATTAAATTGGCAAACAATCAAAGGAAACTTTATTGCGGATAGTAATTATAAATATATGGCTATTGGTAATTTTTTCGATTATCAAAATTCAGATACAACAAATTATTTTACAAATTTTGGAGCAAAATGTACGTATTATTTTATAGACGACATATGCGTTTCCTCAGATTCAAATGTTTGTAATATACAAACTCAAACGAATTGCATAACACTCACAGATTTAAAAAGCAAAGACGAAAAATCTTTATTAAAAATATTTCCCAACCCTGCACATGATAAAATAGAAATACAAGGGATTGAATTAAATGAGTATAATATTAGCCTATTTAATTCACTTGGTTTAAAAATTCATGAAACGAAAAACGAAAAAAACATTGATATATCAAAATTATTAAACGGAATTTATTATCTAAAAGTAAAATCAATCAAAGATGAAAGGCAAGTAAAAATTATAATTAACAATTAAACCAATAAAAATCATGAAATTAAAATTAATAGCGATACTATTTTTAATAAAAATAAATGCATTTGTTGCGCAAAACAACTATAAAGTTGACGGAAACAGCTTACCAAATAATGCTGTTTTAGGCAGCACAAATAACCAAGGTTTTAAAATTATTACTGATAATCAAACAACAATTGATATCGATAATAGTGGTAAAGTAAAATTTAAAAAGTCAGTAAAATTTGATGATAAATTTGTTGCAGATAGCATAAGAGTTAATAATTATATAGTTGCAGATAGTATTAAAACAAGAATTTTAAAAGTGGGAAATAATTCTTTAATTATAGGTGGTATACCAGCAGCAGGGTAATACCCAACCGAAAACAATCTTTATTTAATACCTTTTAATAAATCTTCTAAATCTACTTCCAAACCCTCTGCAATTAATTTTAAAGTACAAATACTCACATTAAGTTCTCCTCGTTCAACTCTTCCAATTTGCTCGGCATAATTATCTATCTTCATTGCTAGGTCTAATTGAGTGAGTCCTTTTTCAATTCTCACTTGTCTTATTTTTAAACCAAGCTTTTTTAAAAATTTATTATTCTTTATCCCTTGCAACAATGCAAGATTTGATTTTTAACAAATTTATTTAAGAACATACTTGTTCTATTTGTTTTTATTTTTTATATTTGTTTAACAAACAAAATTTGTATATTTCATTTATGAAAAAAATATTATCCATAATCTTTATTTTTTATTTGAAAAGTTTTATTGGTCAAAACAATAGCCCTTTAAATTTTGTACCAAATGGAGGTTTTGAAGACACAGTATATTGTCCAATTACAAATAGTAGTATAGGTTACGCAACAGGTTGGATTGCTCAGCATGGTACACCAGATTTATTTTCAACATGTAATAACAATATTCAAGTTAATGTTCCTAATAATTTTACTTCCGTTCGTTTACCATTTGAAGGAAATAATTACGCTGGTATTTTTACGTTTTCAAAGGGTAATTTTCCAAATTTTTGGTCAGAAACTTTCTTTATTCGTCTTAAGAACTCTCTAATAGTAGGTCAAAAGTATTTTTTTTCTATGAAGGTATCTCTTTCTGATAGCTGCAATTGTGCTACGAATAATTTGGGTATGTATTTAAGTAAAGATTCAAGTGACTTTATTTCGAATCCAAACTCGAATAGTTATAAAAATTATTCAAAAATTAAATCAACCAATAAAATTTTAAGTACTTCATGGTCAAAAATATCAGGTGAGTTCATTGCTGATTCTGTATATAAATTTCTCCATATTGGAAATTTCTTTAACAATTTTAATACTGATACAGTAATTGTAAATAATTTTATTGGTGTTAATATGGGGAATTATTCTTTTCCAGTAACTGCTTGTTTATCCTATTATTTAATTGACGATGTTCGTTTATCAACTGATTCGGTTTATATAACAACCTCAATCAATGATAACACAAATATACAGGTACCAAATAATTTTGAAATTTATCCTAACCCTGCTTTTGATTTATTATCATTAAAATTTAATAATTCAGAAATAAGAAAAATTTCTTTAATAAGGGCTATTGCAACTGAAGTGGTATATCAAGATTTTACATTTACTAATTTAAAAGAAATAAATATAAATCATTTATCAAATGGTTTATATTTTTTAGTAGTTCAAACAGGAAATTCTAAGATTACAAGAAAAATAATTATTAACCATTAAAAATAAACAATTATGAAAATTAAACTTACAATATTTAAACTTTTTATTGTTGGGCTATGCATGGCACAAGACAAATTTGATGTTGACGGAAATAATCTTTCAAATAATGCTAAGTTAGGTTCTTTGAATAATAAAAGTTTAAAAATCATTACAAACAATCAAACTCGTGCAATATTTAATAAAGATGGTGATATTAATTTTTTATCCAATGTTTATGTAGACTCAATAAAAGTTGCAAAAATGTTAAAAACAGATAGCATTGTTACAAAGTTTATAAAAGTGGGTAATAATAGCTTATATATTGGAAATCCACCAAGTCAGCCTATTTTAGGTCTTTCAGATAATATTCAATCTTCAAACGGTGTTATAAATTTTGGTCGAATTTTTGTTCCACCTGGCATACCTCAACCCTTCCAAAACATTAACGTTTCAATAGGTAGTGCATTTACTGGTCCATTTAGCGCAGCAAGAGCGCGTTTATTTGTAAATGGGCGCACCGGTATAAATGTTACAAACCCATTAAGTACTTTAGGTGTTAGTGGTAATGCCGCTTTTGGTGCTGGTTTTGGAGGAAGCAATGCACCAGTAAATTGTTTAATTGTGGAAGGGTACACTGGCATTGGAGTTGTAGCTCCTGCAACACAATTAGAAATATTTTCTCCA
>CAZAPH010000086.1:0-11990 GCA_964487105.1 uncultured Akkermansia sp. | reverse complement strand
ATTGTTACTGATGTGTGTCATGATACCAATTCACCAATGATGAATAAAATTAGTAGCGGAGATTTAAGTTGTGGTAAAGGTCCGGTTTTAAGTTATGCACCAGCTGTACAAAACAATTTACTTAAATTAATTATCGAAAGTGCAAATAAAAACAAAATTCATTTTCAACGTTTAGCAGCAGCCCGAAGTACAGGAACTGATACAGATGCTTTTGCGTTTAGTACCGATGGTATTGCTTCTGCCCTTATTTCTTTACCTTTAAGATACATGCATACTACCGTTGAAAGTGTAGATAAACAAGATGTTGAAGATGTTATACAATTAATTTATCATTCAATAAAATCAATTAAAAATAATCAAGATTTTAGATACATAAAGTAAAATAAAAATTTAAAATGCCAATTCTAGGTTCAATAATAAAAGGTTCAATTAATATAAGGTCTAAAATACCGACCTTAAAAAGCACTTATTCTCAACAACAAAGGCAACTTAAAAAACTTATTCAAAAAACTCAATTTACAAAATTTGGAAATAAATTTAATTTCAGTGAAATGGCTTTAATGTCTGATCCAATTGAATATTTTCAAAAAACTGTTCCTATTTATGATTATCAAAGTATTTTTGATAATTGGTGGCACCGTTCGTTAAAAGGAGAAAAAGATGTTTGTTGGCCTGGTAAAATAAAATATTTTGCTCTAAGTTCTGGTACCAGCGAAAGTAGTAGTAAACACATTCCTGTTACGCGTGATTTTATTAAAACAATTCATAAAGGAACACTTAAACAAATCCTTTCTACAAGAAATTTTAATTTTACTAAAGAACAATATGAAACAGAAATTTTATTTGTTGGAGGAAGTACTAATTTAAGTTATAATGGCACAAATTACAGTGGTGATTTAAGCGGTATTACAACAGGAACTCAGCCACGATGGTTTCAAAATTTTACATTACCAGGACCTGAAATAAGATCGATTGAAAACTGGGAAAAAAAGTTAGATGCAATTGTGAAAAATGCCAAAAATTGGAACGTTGGATTTATTTGTGGCGTACCCGCATGGATTCAAATTGTTTTTGAAAGAATAATTAAACATTATAATATTAAAACTATAAATGATATTTGGCCAAATTTATCAGTTTATGTACATGGCGGTGTTGCAATTCATCCTTATAAAGAAAGCATTAATAATTTATGTGCTAAACCACTAATTTATTTAGATACATATTTAGCAAGCGAAGGATTTATTGCATACCAAGAAAGACCAAACGATGAACAAGCAATGAAATTAATTACAGATAACAAAATGTTTTTTGAGTTTGTTCCATTTAACGAAGATAATTTTGATAGTGAAGGGAACATTAAACCAACAGCAAAAGCATTAACTTTAAAAGATGTGACAGAAAAATCAGAATATGCACTTTTAATTACAAATAGTTCTGGAGCTTGGCGATATTTAATCGGCGATACTATTAAATTTACTAACGTACAACGTAGTGAAATAATTATTACAGGAAGAACTAAACATTTTTTAAGTTTATGTGGCGAACATTTAAGCGTTGATAATATGAACAAAGCCCTTAAACTAACAACAACCGAACTTGGAATAATTAGTAATGAATATTGTGTTGTTGGTGAAAGATACCAAGGGTTATTTGCCCATCATTGGTACATAGGAGTAGATAAGGATATAGATAAGAATAGTGTAAAAGAAAAAATTGATAACCATTTAAAAAAATTAAATGATGATTATGCCGTTGAAAGACAACATGCGTTAAAAGAAATTATAATTACATTGTTACCTAACCAAGTATTTATTGATTTTTTAGCAAGTAAAAATAAACTTGGCGGACAAAGTAAATTCCCTAGAGTGCTAAAAGGAAAGCATTTAAACGAATGGCTTGCATTTTTAAATAATAAAAACATTAATTAAAATTGGTAAGTTTAATAACACAAATATTTATAATAGTATTATTTCTAACGTTTTCGTTTGGCCCTGCATTTTTTGCTTTAATAAATACTGGGATAAAGCATGGGTATAAAACTGGCGCAATACTTGCTACTGGTGTTGTGTTAAGCGATTTTTTTTTATGTGTTTTAATTATTTTACTTGTACATTTTGGCGCAACTAATGTAATACAAGATGATAAAACGCAAAGATTTATGGGCATATTAGCTGGTATTATCTTAATTATATTTGGCTCGTTGTATTTTCGTAAACCTGTTAAAAAAACAAATGAAACAATTGAAATTAAAGTACCTAGTACTTTATCAATGTTACTTAAAGGCTTTTTTTTAAATATATTAAACCCTGCTGTTTGGTTTATTTGGTTAGGTAATGTTACGGCTGTTAGTAAAAGCTTAAATTACTCTGTTATTAAAATGCTTATTTTTTTTTCAATAACTTTAATTTTGGTATGGTTTGTTGAATTAGGTAAAATAAGTGCTTCCGCAAAACTCAATAAGTTTTTAACCGAAAAAATAATGATATCAATAAACCGATTAACTGGTATTTTATTAGTTTGTTTTGGTTTTTTATTAATTTACAAACACTATTTTCAAGAATGAGCCCAGAAGAATTAAATAACTTTAGAAATAAATTATTAGAAACAACAACTTTTCCTACAGTTTATATGTTTAAGTTTATTGTTAAAAGCGAAAATAGATTAATAGCCTTAGTTGAAACTTTGTTTGACGAAGATGCCGAAATTCATATAAAAGAAAGTAGTAGTGGGAAATATACAAGCATAACTGCAAAGCAAGTTGTTGTAGATGTTGATAGTATTACAAATGTTTATAAAAAAGCAAATGAAATTCCTGAAATTATTTTTCTATAACTAATGCAATTTAATTTACAAAATGATTTTTTAAAAATAAAAGTTAACCTCTTTGGTGCAGAGCTTTCTAGTGTAATTGATACTAAAACCAATTTTGAATATATTTGGCAAGCAGGTGATGAATGGAAAAGACATGCTCCAATTTTATTTCCAATTGTAGGAAAGTTAATTAATAATCAATTTAAGTTTGAAAATAAACCCTTTGAATTACCTCAACATGGTTTTGCTAGAGATTTAAATTTCGCTTTAATTAATAACAATAACAATCAACTTAATTTTGAATTAAATAGTGATGAAAATACTAAATCAAAATTCCCTTTTAATTTTAAACTTCAAGTTAACTATACATTAAGCAATAACATTTTAAAAATTACATACACAGTTTTAAATAAAAGTAATACTAATTTATATTTTAGTATTGGCGCACATCCTGCGTTTAATACAACATATAACGGAAGTAGTTTAAATGATTATTTATTATTAGTTGATAAAAATAAATTTGAGGTAACAAAATTAAAAAACGGTTACATTGATAATACCTACGAAACCATAGAAATTCAAAATAATACTTTAAAACTTAACTCAAGTTTATTTGATAATGATGCAATTATTCTTGAAAACAATCAAATTAATAAAATTGAATTGCTAAATAATGCAAAAACACATTCCGTAAAAATGATTTGTGAAAATTGGCCATTTTTTGGTATTTGGACTAAATCCAACAACTCCAAGTTTATTTGTTTAGAGCCATGGTATGGCATTTCAGACTCAAGCACGCACGATCAACAATTTATAAATAAAAAAGGAATTATAGAATTGAAATCAAACTCAAATTTTGAATGTAACTATTCCATTGCTTTTAATACAAAATAATTAATTAAATTTGAACAATGATAAAATGGTTTTGTTTTATAGTTCTATTTATATTAGTTGATTTTCAAATAAAGGCTCAAGAAAATCAAACACAAACCCAACTTAAATTAAAACAATTAATTGATAAAAAAGCAGAGTATCACAAATTAACTGGGGGCGAAACAGATGGATACCGAATTAAAATTTATTTTGGTGTAGATAGAGAAGCTGCTAAATTGATAAAAACTAAATTTTCTCAAAAATTTAACCTAATAGATAGCGATATAGATTACCAACAACCTAATTTTGTTGTTTTAGTAGGCGCTTTTAAATCTAAATTAGAAGCAACAGAACAATTTAAAAAAATTCAAGTTGAATTCCCTCAAAGTTTCATTATTAAAGGAAAAATTAAAGCAAAGTATTAAATAAATTAAATACTTCCCTTTGTACTTTTTCTTGTTTTTTTGTGTTTTATTATACCAGGGCAACTATCACACTTGTTTTTTCCTCTAAATAAAAAACAACCTTGAAAAACTGTGCTAAAAAAAACAAAAATTAATAGTAAGGATACAATTTTTTTAAACATATTATTTTCCAAATATACTAAAATCCAAATAGGATTGTTTCAATAAAATTGAAATTCTTTTACAAACCAAAATTAAAACCAATTTGAACTAACGGATTTGAATAAATAGAATTTTGGTTATAATACACATTATATAAAAGAGAAAAAACAACACCACTTCGATCCCCAAATTTTTGTATATATCCACCACCAAAAAAAGCGTAAGGTTGCCATACTCTTTTGTAAGGTGAATTTATATTTAAATAATTTTGTTGACTTAATAGTTCGTATTGAACTTGCCCAAAAAAATTTTGAGTCAAAAAGTATCTAGAATATACAAATGGGCCATAAACTCCCTGTCTATATACAACACCTCCAATTCTTTGACTTGTATATATACCAGTGGCGCCACCAGCTACCGAAAATTTATCCGTTAACCTATATCCAATATGTGGATTTCCGGCTACATAAAATGTGTTATTCGAAAATACGGGTGTTATCATACCTCCAAAAAAAAACTTTTTTTTCCATTCGTTATTTTTAGATTTATTTTTTTGTTGGTTGTTTACTTTTACTGTATCGCCTGTGTAAACATTATCTGTTTGTGCATTTGAAAATTGAAGTAAAAAAACTAACAATATAAAGAGTTTAAATGAAGTCATTTAGTATATTTGTACTTCAAATTTACATAAAATGTTGGTAGTTATAACTGGCGCATCAAAAGGAATTGGTTTTGAATTAGTAAAACAGTTTTCAAAAAATTCAGATTACCTAATAATTGCTGTTTCAAGAAATACAAAAAGTATTGAAAACTATATCAACCAAACCAACACTCTAAATGTATTGTCTGTAAAAGCAGATATTACAAGTAAAGAATCACTTTTAAAGTTAAAAAATTTAATTAAAAAACTTAAAAAACCTGTATTTGCTTTAATTAATAATGCCGGGTTAATTTTAAATAAAGATTTTTTTAAAATTCAAAAATTAGAGATAGAAAATGTTTATGCTACTAATGTTATAGTTCCTTTTCTTTTAACACAAACTCTTGCTCCTTTTATGGGTAAAACTATCAAAAGTCATATAGTTAATATTAGTAGTATGGGCGGATTTCAAGGAAGTTCAAAGTTTTCGGGCTTAAGCGCATACAGTAGTAGCAAATCCGCGCTATGTGGATTAACAGAATGCTTAGCCGAAGAATTTAAAACGAAAAATATTTCAGTTAATTGTTTAGCAATTGGTGCTGTACAAACTGAAATGTTAGCAAAAGCTTTCCCTGGCTATAAAGCACCTTTATTACCAAAAGAAATGGCAGCTTTTATTTATTATTTTACTTGTAACGGACACCAATTTTTTAATGGTAAAATTTTACCAGTTTCATCAACAACACCCTAATTATATATGAAAAGTTTGATTATTTTTTTATCATTAATTCAATTGCAATTAATTGCTCAAAAAAAATTTAAAGTAGAGTTAGAATTTAAATATAAACAACCCTTTTGTGGCAATGCTAAACCTACTCCTAAACAATATGAAGATGCAACAATTGAACGCCCATTAGATAAACAAACCTTTTATATTTTTCAAAATAATAAATGTGTAGATACTTTAATTACAAACGATAGTGGTAAAGTTATTGTAAAATACCTCCCAGGAGAATATTTTTTGTTTGAGCCTTGGAAAGTACTTAAAAAAACCCCTGATGGTTCACCAATAACTGATTTTCATAAATCGTGTTTAATAAAAGAATGGGCTAAACCCAATTATAAACTAACAATTAAAGAAGATGATTTTACATTAGATTATTTTGAAATAAGCGCTAGTAGATGTTCTAATCAATTAGCGTGTTTACGCGTAAGGCATTTACCTAAATTAATTAAACGGTAATTAGCTATGTCTATAAAAAATAAAATTATATTTATTTTGTTTTTTATTTGAAGTGAAATTATTGCACAAACTTTAAGTCAAACAATTAAAGGAACTGTTGTTGATAAACAAAGCCAGTATCCTTTACCTGGTGCGGTTATTCAGGTTTTAAATTCAAATCCAATTTTAAGTGCAACCACATCTGAAAAAGGTGAATTTAAAATTACAGGCGTACCAATTGGAAGGTGGCAATTAAAAATTCAATTAATTGGGTATAAAGAAAAGTATCAAATTGTTGTTTTATATTCAGGTAAAGAAAGTATAAATTTATTTGAGCTCGAAGAAAATGTAATACAAGGTGCTGAAGTTGAAGTTGTAGCAGGACAAGATAAAACAGCTACAAATAATAAAATGAGTACGGTAAGTTCGCGTGTTTTTAGTGCTGAAGAAGCTGCGCGATATGCTGGTAGTAGAAATGATCCTGCGCGTATGGCAGCCAATTTTGCTGGAGTTAGTGGAGCAAACGACAGTAGAAATGATATCATTATTAGAGGAAATTCGCCTTTAGGAATTCTTTGGCGATTAAATGGTTTAGATATTCCTAACCCAAATCATTTCGGGAATTCGGGTAGTACAGGAGGGCCTGTGAGTATTTTAAATAATAATACTTTAGCAAATAGTGATTTTATGACAGGAGCATTTGCATCAGATTATGGAAATGCAACTGCAGGTGTTTTTGATTTAAAAATGCGACAAGGCAATACAGAAAAATTTGAATTTTTAGGACAAGTTGGCTTTAATGGCTTTGAATTGGGAGCTGAAGGTCCTTTTAATAAAAAGAAAAATTCATCTTTTCTAATAAATTATAGATACTCAACCTTATCTATTTTTAAAGCATTAAATATTGATTTTGGTACCGGCGACGCTATTCCACAGTATCAAGATGTTACTTTTAAAACCGACTTCCAAACAAAAAAATTAGGTAAAATTTCTTTTTGGGGCATTGGTGGTACAAGTTACATTGCTTTATTAGAGAGTAATAAATCAAAAGAAAATGATTTGTTTGGATTTAGCGCAAGAGACACCTATTTTAAGTCGTATGTTGGCGCAAGCGGAATTACACATACTTACTTATTAAAAAATAATGCCTATTTAAAAACAAATATTGGAATAAGTGGAACATATAATTCTATTTTGGCAGATAGAATTGATACTTCGTTTAAAACACCTAAAAATTTAAAACCCGAATACAGACAAAAAACACAAACCATTAAATATTCAATTAATACAACCTTTAATAAAAAATTTAATTCACGAAATTTTATTAACATAGGAATTTATTCAGATGTGTTTAATACTTTATTTGTTGATAGTAATGACTATTTATTTGGAACAAACACATTTATAACTCTTAGAAATTATAATGGTGTTACAAATTTATCAAGAGCCTTTATGCAATGGCAACATAAATTTAACGATAACCTTACTTTAAATACTGGCATTAGTAATCAATTTTTTTTCTTAAATAATAGTAATGCCATTGAGCCACGTTTAGGATTAAAATATAGTTTAAATCAAAAACAAAGTTTAAGTTTTGGTGCTGGTATGCATTCGCAACTTCAGCCCATATATATTTATTTTGCAAGTGATACTATAAATGGCCAAAATATTGAGACAAATAAAAATTTAGATTTCACTAGAGCAGTTCATGGAATTGCAGCCTATGATGTAAATTTTGGACAAAATTTTAGACTAAAAACAGAAATTTATTATCAATATATTTATAATTCACCTGTTAAAAATACGCCCAATTATTTTTCAGTTTTAAATTTGGGTGCCGATTTTACAAGTCCTAATATTACTAATTTAGTTAGTAAAGGCACTGGGTATAATTATGGTTTAGAAATAACACTTGAAAAATTTTACAGTAAAGGGTATTATTTTTTATTTACCACAAGCTTATTTGAAAGTAAGTATAAAGGAAGTGATAATATATTAAGAAATACTGCTTTTAATGGTAATTATGTTTTTAATTTATTAGGCGGAAATGAATATAAATTATATGAAAAATATATTTTAATATTTGATTTTCGTTCAACATACGCTGGAGGTAAACGCTATGTGCCAATAGATTTAAATGCAAGTATATTAGCTAAAGATGAAGTTAGAGATGGAACTCATGCCTATGAAAATAAATATCCAGATTATTTTAGAATTGATGTAAAGCCTGGTTTTAGACTTAATTTTAAAAATACAACGCATGAATTTAGTGTAGATATTCAAAATTTAACACAAAACAATAATGTATTTCAGCAGGTTTATGATATTAATACTCAAAAAATAAATACAACATATCAACTTAAATTTTTTGTATTACCTCAATACAGAATATTATTTTAAATTGAGTTCAAAAGTTAAAGTGTTTATATTTTTAACTTTATCTTCAACTTCTAACCTAAATTTAACCTCACCTACTGGGGTATCGTTGTTAATAGTATAATTTAGTAAATCATTTTTAGCATCAAATTCTGTTAATACCCAATTATCATTTATGTATAAATTGTATTTTCCTATGCCGCTTCCATCATCTGTAATTTTAAAATCAATTGAAGTAATGTTTTTTTGTGTTTTTGTTTTAGTAATTCTATATAGTAACTTAATTTCAGGTTTAGTTGTATCAACATTTAACTGAAACCAACCAAAATTTTTAACTGAGTAAAATATAGAATCGTTAATGTTTATTGGAACATAAGTATTAACGCCGCTTTTTAAAATTAATTTATTTTTAACTGATAGATATTTTTTAGGAACTTCAAAACCTACTATACTTGTTGATTTTAAATTAGCTTCACTTGGTAAAATTATTAATTTGCCACTTCTTTCAATTGTGTTTTCAAAAATTAAATTTGTGCTTTTAAATAATGTATAAGCAGGAATAAAAATTTGGAGTTTGTTTTTTTGTATTAAAAAATCTTTAGTACAATCTACAAAATCATTACTTCTAAGCGTAGGAGGAGAGTATAGTTGTAATTTTTTAGCTTTAATCCAAAATTTTAAAACAGACTGGTTATACACTTCATCACTAACGGTTAGTGTTATTTCGTGTACAAAAGTATCAGTTAATATAATTCTTCCTTTTCTAAAATAAAAAGGGTACATTTCTTTAGGAAACAAAGTTGGTAAAAAGCAACGTTGGTATTTTTGTTGTTCATACACTTCACTAAATTCATTAACATATCTTTGATCTGAAAAGGATAAATTATTTAATTCATGACTATAAATTAATTTATTGTCAAGTGTTACAGAAGCTCCATAAATGTTATTTATACTTCCATTTTCTCTCATTAAATCAAAGCCACTAAAGCCTAAGCCTAAAATATTGTTTCGTAATGTTAAAGTGTCTTTATATAATTTTAGTAAATTATTTTTATTTTTTTTAATTTTTAAAGTTGCAATAATTTTAGGCATAGTTGTATCAACTAAATTATAAATAACGATAGCATTTAATTTTGGTTTAACTGTATCAATTACTTTAAAATAGTTTAATACATTTAAAGGCGTTTCTGTTTTTTCATCACGCAATTCAAAATGTAAGTGTGGCCCTGTTGAATTTCCTGTGTTTCCAGATAGTCCAATTATTTCTTTATTAAATATTTTTACTTCGTTTGGATTTAATTTAAAATCAATCTCATAACTTTTTAATTCATATTGTTTTTTAACTACAATTTCTCCAATTGTTTTATTGTATGAATTTAAATGAGCATAAACACTAACAATTCCATTTGGGTGCGTAATATAAATACTTTTGCCGTATCCAGTTGCACTAACTTTAATTCTAGAGATGTAACCAGACGCTGTTACATAAACCGGTTTATTTATTTTGCCACCAGTTGAAAAATCAATACCTGCATGAAAATGATTGGGTCTTAGCTCACCATAATTACCAGTTATAACAATTGGGCTGTCTAAAGGCCAAGAGTAATTTTGAGCTATACAAATTGATATTGATATTAAGTGAAGTAGAATTATTTTAATCCATTTTTTCATTTAATTTTTTTGTAGTATAATTAAAAAATAAATTAGTAAAGAAACAAAAAAACAAAACTCCTGCTGCAGTTTGCAACATACTTTCAGTTAAAAAATTGAATAATAGTATTAGTGAAGTTACAAATAAAATAAAATTTGTTTTTATTGTTTTAATAATTCCCATAAATATTAAAATCAACAATAAGCTTAATCCTACAAAACCCAAGCCTATTGTTGTTTGAAAAAATTGATTGTGTGCATTTAAATTATGACTATATGCGCCTGTTAATCCATTAGCCTTATATGATGCCATTAAAGCAGGATTTGCATTGCCGACACCAACACCCAATAACCAATTGTTTTTTATAATTGTAATACATTGTTGCCAAATTAAAACTCTAACTTCTGAACTTTCGGTTGATTGTTTATTTAGGTGACTTAAATTTAAACTAACAAGGTTATTAAACCGTTCTGAAACAGATGGTACAAATTTAACTATTACAATTAAACTCAAAGTAAATCCAATTGCAAACAATATCATTCTTAAATAAGTTAAACGGTTTTTGTATTTGTTTATAAATAAACAAACCGCACAAAATAATAAACTTACAATGCCAATTTTTGATGAACATAAAAAAATACAAATAACAAATACTAACAACATTAATTTAGAAAATTTTAATAGGGGTAAACTATTTTTAAACCAAATAGGGTAGTAAATAATTAAAATTAAAATGGCAACACATAAATACATTGAAAAATATGCTGTGTGAATAAAGTAAGAGAAATTAGTATAAACCAAATATTCTGGTTTATTATTAATTGCAAAATATATCCCTCTTATTAATAAAAATAAACAAGCAAAAAAAGAGCCTGAAACAAAAGCCATTAATACCCGTTTAATAATTACTATTGGATAATCAAAACAAAAAAATAAAAATGGGAAAATTGCAAAACTTAATTTTACTTCAATACTACTTGATGCTTCTTGACCACCTTTAATTATTGATGATAATAAAGTTAATACAAAAAAACAAAAACTTACAATAAGCGCTTTGCTTTTAATACCTTGTTTTAATTTTTGATATTTTATATTAAAAAGCGAAAAAAACAACCACGCAATTACAATATACGACAATATAAAACCACCAAATGGTAAACAAAAAGCAAACACTGTAGGTAAAAAATAAAAAAATAGTTGGGCTTTGTTCACAAGACTTTTAGTTTTTACTAAAATTAATAAAATCAAAAAAACCGCAGCGTGTTATTCTGCGGTTTTTATGAGGTAATGTATGTTTAAAATTTCTTTTCTAATTTTTCGCTTCCTTCTCTAAAGGTTACTTTCATTTCAACCCTTCTATTTTTCTGTCTTCCTGCTTCAGTTTTGTTATCAGCTATAGGAACAGTTGAACCAAACCATTCTGTTGCAATATTATCAACTGGTACTCCTTTTTTAACTAAATAGGCTTTTACGGCCTTGCTTCGTTTTTCTGATAGTTTCAAGTTTTTAGCATCATCACCTTGGTTATCAGTATGGCCACTTAATTTCAGTTTCCAATCAACTTTATGTTCAACCATTAGTTTTGCTAAATCATTTAATGATGAATAGGATATTTTCTTAATTATATCTTTACCAGTTGCAAATTCTAAACTTTCAAAAGCTCTTTCTAAAATTTTCTTCTCAGCTTCTTTCATTGGTGGCGGTGGCGGACAACCTTTTAACTCAACTAAACCTGGAGTAGTTGGGCAAGCATCATCTTTATCAAACACTCCATCTTTATCTGTATCTGGGTAAGGACAACCCTTATTCTCCACAGGTCCTTTCACATCAGGGCAAGCATCATCTTTATCA
>CAZAPH010000085.1:0-12014 GCA_964487105.1 uncultured Akkermansia sp. | reverse complement strand
TAAACATAATTTACTTCAATTAAAGCCAAACGATGCACTTTATATTTATACAGATGGCTTTGCTGATCAATTTGGTGGTGTAAAGGGTAAAAAATTTAAATACAAACAATTAAATGAAATCTTGTTAAATAACGCTCATTTACCATTAAAAACGCAAAAAGATCATCTTGCATCAACATTTGAAAACTGGAAAGGAAATTTAGAACAAGTAGATGATGTTTGTATTATAGGTTTACAATTTTAATTTTATTTGTTTTTACCTAAATAAACGGCGCCACCACAACTATTTTTAGTTGCTCCTGTAACACTTGCTAAAATGTTGTTTAAATTATTTATCCTTAAATAACCTAAAAAAGCAAAAATTAAGGCTTCTTTAAAGTTTATTATTTTTTTATCCGGAATAATTATTTTGCAATTTGTTTTCGATTTTATTAGTTCTATTAAAAATTGGTTATATGTTCCTCCACCTGTACAAAAAACGTTTTTAAAATTATTTTTATTAATAACATTCGCAATCTGTTCTGCAATATGATGAGTATAAGTTGTAATTACATTTTCTATCTTATAGTTTTTAAAACTAGGTTTTACAATACTTTCATAAAATTCCCTACCCAAACTTTTAGCACCTTTTTGTTTGTAAAAACTCAAATTATTTAGCTCATGTAATAATTTTATTTCAATAGCATTAGTTCTTGCAATATTACCTTCTTTATCATAATCTAAATTTAATTTTTGTGCAAAATCATTTAATGGTATGTTCATTAAACCAATATCAAAAGCTACTCTTTTATTTTTACTTAAAAACGAAATGTTTGCTATTCCTCCTAAATTTAAACATGCATCATAGGTTTTAAATAATAATTCATCGCCTATTGGTACAAGTGGTGCACCCTGCCCGTTTAAGGCTACATCTAAACTTCTAAAATCGCAAATTGTAGTTATATTAGTTTTAGCTGCAATGGTTGCTCCACAGCCCAATTGTGTACTAAACCCATTTTTGGGTTCATGAAAAATTGTGTGCCCATGACTTGCTATAAATTGTGGTGTAATTTTATGTTTTTTAATAAATTTATTACATAAATCTGCTGTAAAAGCACCATACATTGCATTTAATTCAAAATAATCTCTTCCGCTTAACAAATTTGCATTTTTAAGCGCAAATTCAATTTTTTTTTGATATTTAATTGTTTCTGCACAAATAATTTCATGTTTTATTTTACCATCTTTAATTTTAAAGCTACAATAAGCAATGTCCAATCCATCTAATGATGTACCGCTCATTAAACCAATACCGCGTAATATTTTTTCATTCTTGATTTTAGTCATATTTTAAACTCGAAAATAATTATAATTTTAATTGCAATGTTGCTCATACAAAGTTATATTTGCAACACTATATAAACATTATAAATTTACCATTATGCAATTTGATCTAACAGAAGAACATTTAATGATTCAAAAAGCAGCAAGAGATTTTGCTCAAAATGAATTAAAACCAGGTGTAATTGATCGTGATGAACATCAAAAATTCCCTACTGAACAAGTTAAAAAAATGGCTGAGTTAGGTTTTTTAGGTATGATGGTTGACCCTAAATATGGTGGTGGTGGTATGGATGCCATTTCATACGTACTTGCAATGGAAGAAATTAGTAAAGTAGATGCCAGCTGTTCTGTAATTATGAGCGTTAATAATAGCTTAGTTTGTTGGGGATTAGAAATGTTTGGTACTGAAGAACAAAAACAAAAATACTTAGTTCCCTTAGCAAAAGGAGAAAAAATAGGCGCATTTTGTTTAAGTGAGCCTGAAGCTGGAAGCGATGCCACTTCTCAAAAAACTACTGCTATTGATAAAGGCGATCATTATTTAGTTAATGGAACCAAAAATTGGATTACCAATGGTAATAGTGCAAGTATTTATTTAGTTATTGCACAAACCAATGTTGAGGCTGGTCATAAAGGAATTAACTGCCTAATTATTGAAAAAGGTATGCCTGGTTTTGAAGTTGGCCCTAAAGAAAATAAAATGGGAATTAGAGCTAGCGATACGCATAGCTTAATGTTTAACGATGTTAAAGTACCTAAAGCTAATAGAATTGGTGAAGACGGTTTTGGCTTTAAATTTGCAATGAAAACTTAAAGTGGAGGCCGTATTGGTATTGCATCGCAAGCATTAGGAATTGCTAGTGGCGCGTATGAATTAGCTTTGCAATACAGTAAAGAACGTAAAGCGTTTGGAAAAGAAATTAGCAAACACCAAGCCATACAATTTAAATTAGCAGATATGGCTACTCGAATTGAAGCTGCAAGATTACTTATTTATAGAAGCGCTTGGTTAAAAGATAATCACTTGCCTATGGATAAAGAAAGTGCTATGGCTAAAGTTTTTGCAAGCGAAACAGCAATGTGGGTAACAACAGAAGCTGTTCAAGTTCATGGTGGATACGGGTATGTTAAAGAATACCACGTAGAACGTTTAATGAGAGATGCAAAAATCACTCAAATATATGAAGGTACAAGTGAGGTACAACGAATTGTAATTTCAAGACAAGTTTTAGCTTAACAAACAATAAAAGAGGACGAATTAGTTCTCTTTTATTTTTTTAGGCACAATATTTGTGAAACAATGTTAAAACACGTAAAAATGAAAAATTTTATAATATTAGTATTGATTCTTATTGGTTTATCAATACAAGCTCAAACAAGTTGCGCTACAGCTGCGCCATTTTGTGCAGGCGGTACATCTGGAGTAACTTTCCCTGCAACAGTTAACGGCCCTCCTGCTCCAACCGGACCAGCTTATGGCTGTTTAGGCTCACAGCCTAACCCTGCATGGTATTACTTACAAATTAGCTCTCCAGGTAATTTAGATTTATACATAGCAGGTTCTGGAGGTGCAGATGTTGATTTTATTTGTTGGGGACCTTTCCCAAATCTTTCTGCGGCATGCGCTAATTTAACAGCAGGCAATATTGTTGATTGTAGTTATTCAAGTAGTCCAACCGAAACTTGCAACATTGTTGCTGCTCCTACTGGCTCTTTTTATATGGTTTTAATTACAAACTATGCAAATATTGCACAAAACATTATATTTAATCAAATTGGAGGTACAGGTTCAACTAATTGCAGTATATTAGCTTCAAGTAGTACCATTTGTGCTGGCTCAACCGCTGTAATTACAGCTAGTAATAGTAGTAACTTAACCAGCCCGGTTTATTCAATAAATCCAGGAAGTGGAACAAGCACAAATCCATCTTTTACAGTTTCTCCGGCAGTTACAACAACATACGATGTTTCTGTTACTGGTCAAAATACTTCTCGTTCAACTATTACACAAACCGCAACGGCTATAGTTACAGTTTATCCTAAACCAACAGTTGCTCCATCGTTAACACAAGCAACTTGTACTAATCCAAACAATGCCTTTAATCTTAACTTAAATTTTTTACCACCTACGCCAGTTCCAACATATACAATAGATTGGAGTCCAACTCCAGCGGGTATATTAACCAACACGCAATATAAAGCTGCTAACGTGCCCTCCGGCACATACAATGCTACTATAACGGCACAAGGTGGCTGTACGGCTACAACAAGTATATCTATGATTGATATGACAGCTCCAACACTTACAGTATTAAATACAACTGGCTCTTTTTCTATTACCTGTGCTTCTCCAAGTGTTTGTATGACTGCTCAAACTACTCCAGCAAATTGTTCTTATTTTTGGACTAACTCAGGCGCAACGTTTACATCTAATGCTCAAAGTGTTTGTACAGGAACAATAGGAACTTATACAGTTGTTGTTACTCATCCTTCTAATACCTGTACTGCAACTCAAACATTAGCAATTGCAATGAACACAACAGCGCCTACAGGTACGGTTAGTCCGGCATCTGTAACCATAAATTGTAGTTCAAATGCTCCAACATTTACAGCTTCAGTAATTACGCCTACTTCTAATATGCAAATTCAATGGTTTACAAGCACTACCGTAGGCTTAGTTCCGGGTCCTGTTTATATAAATACCATATCAATTCAAGCGTTAGGGCCAGGCACGCATGTAACAACTTTTTCAAACACTGTTAATGGTTGCACACAATCAAAAACTGTAACCGTAGTTACAACAACAACTTTCCCAACTTTTATACCAACAAGTAATACAAATTTTACGGTAGGTTGTGCGCCTAGCCATACAACTACATTATGTTTTGGATCACCTTTTTCTGCAAATGGGTCAGTTGATTTTTGTTTTTACCCAGGTACCACAATGACCACCTCTGTTCCTAGTGGTTCGTTTAGCGGAAGCCCTGGAGCATCATGTTTAACAACAAGTATTACTGGACAATGGAATTTAGTTTTAAGAGACGTAGTGAGCGGTTGCCAAACATCATTACCTGTATATGTAATTGCTAATACTGTACAACCTCATGTTCAATATACAATGCCAACCAACACTTTAATGTGCCACACGCCTTCATTTATGGCTGTAGGAAGTAGTACAACTTCAAATACAAATGTTGTTTGGAATTACCCTGTACCTCCTCCTAACACAACAACTGGTGCATCTATAACTATTGGCGCAACAGGTTTTGGACCAAGTACTTGTACCAATTGTGCAAGTGCATATGCCGTTTATACTGTTGTTGTAACTAATACAGTTAACTCTTGCCGCAGTACACAAACTGTAGGTATTGATCAAAATTTTTTATTACCTAAAATGATTACCAATTTAAGTACTCCAAACTTTTTTTCGTGTAAAACAAATACTGTAGGTATAAATGTTAGTTTAGTGTATGTAGGTACAAGTACTGCAAACGCAATATCTGCAACTAATACATTTGTTGTACCTGTTGGCACATCAACCTTATACACCTTAGGAGGCCCTGGTATTGTATCAGTAGTTGTTCCTGATATTGTTGTTCCAAACGTTTCTACTCTTATTACACAAGGAAATTTTAATGGTTGTATATCAACATCAGTTGTAACTATAAACGGAGATTATACAAAACCTGTTATTGCACCTTCACAAAATTACACTTTAGATTGTGCTGTAAGTGCTTCAGTAATTGGTGTTCCTATTCGAGTGGTTTTAAGCAATTCTTTATCGGCTTGGTCTGTTCTTTATAAAAATTATCCGGCAGGTACTTCTTTTTCACCTTTAAGTTTTATTACTCCTCCTGTTGGAGGTACATGCTCTCCTGGTGTTATAAGCCCTACAGTAGTAGTAGATAAGGCAGGAACTTATGAATACATAGTAACAAACAATGTAACTGGCTGTTATGAATTTGCATCTCTAAATGTATTACCTGGATTTATAAACGCAAGCATGAATGCCTCTGCTGAGTCTGGTTTTGCACCATTAACAGTTTATTTTAATAATACAAGCGCAACTGCGGGTACACTAAACGCAAGTTCAAACGTTATTTCAAATTGGAGTTTTGGAAATGGAACCTATTCTGCATCAATTTCAAATTCAATTTCAACGGGAGCTACTTATGTAAATCCTGGCACCTATACTGTTTTATTAATTAGTTCAAAAGGCGAATGTATTGATAGTACATTTAAGATAATAAAAGTTGATATTCCTTCAAAATTAGAAATTCCTAATATATTTACACCTAATGGCGATGGTTCTAACGATATTTTCTTTGTTAAAGCAAGTAACCTAACTAAAATTGAAGCTATTATTTTTGACAGATGGGGCAATAAAGTATATGATGTGAATTCAAGTACGGGAAATATTGCTTGGGATGGAAAAAACTTTGCAGGAATGGAATGTGCAGCAGGAACTTACTTTTATATTATAAAAGCCGAGGGTAAAGACGGTTCAACTTATGATAAAAAGGGTTCAGTGTCTTTAATAAGGTAGTTTTAAACAATTATTTTTAACCCCCAATAATATTTTATTGGGGTTTTTTTATTAAACAACATTTATTTAAAATAAAATACTAAATTTGAAGCTATTAATTTGTTATTAAATAAAATTCGCATATGAACATACACGAGTACCAAGGAAAAAGTATTTTAAAAAGTTTTGGAGTAGCAATACAAGAAGGTATTGTTGCTGAAACTGCTGAGCAAGCTGTAGAAGCTGCAAAAAAATTAAAAGCAGATTATAATAGTGATTGGGTAGTTGTAAAGGCTCAAATACACGCTGGTGGTCGTGGTAAAGGTGGTGGAGTTAAATTAGCCAAAAATTTAGATGAAGTTAAAGAAAAAGCTAGTCAAATTATTGGAATGAATTTAATTACACCGCAAACAAGTGCCACTGGTAAAAAAGTTCATAAAGTATTAATAGCTCAAGATGTTTATTACCCTGGAGCAACACCAACAAAAGAATTTTACATGAGTGTATTGTTAGATAGAGCAAAGGGAAGAAATACTTTTGTTTATAGTACTGAAGGTGGAATGGACATTGAACATGTTGCTGAAACTACACCAGAAAAAATTTGGAAAGAAGAAATAGACCCACGTGTTGGTTTACAAGGATTTCAAGCACGTAAAATTGCTTTTAATTTAGGTTTAAGTGGTAATGCTTTTAAAGAAATGACAAAATTTGTATCAGCGTTATATAAAGCATACGAAAGCATTGATGCCAGTTTATTTGAAATTAATCCTGTATTAAAAACTAGCGATGATAAAATTATTGCAGTAGATAGTAAAGTTACTTTTGATGATAATGGCTTGTATCGTCATCCTCAATATGAGGCCATGAGAGATATAACCGAAGAAAATCCTATTGATGTTGAAGCGCGCGAAGCTGAATTAAATTATGTACAATTAGACGGAAACGTTGGTTGCATGGTTAATGGCGCAGGTTTAGCAATGGCAACAATGGATATTATAAAATTAAGTGGCGGAGAACCAGCAAACTTTTTAGATGTTGGTGGAACTGCTAATGCAGAGCGTGTTGAAAAAGCATTTCGTATTATTTTAAAAGATAAAAACGTAAAAGCTATTTTAGTAAATATTTTTGGAGGTATTGTTAGGTGTGATAGAGTTGCACAAGGTGTAGTTGATGCCTATAAAAACATGGGAAATATAACTGTTCCAATTATAGTTAGGTTACAAGGTACAAATGCAGATATTGCTAAAAAACTAATTGACGATAGCGGTTTAAAAGTTTACTCAGCAATTGAGTTTCATGAAGCTGCAGCACTAGTTAATAAATTAATTAAAAGCTAATAAATTAAAAACAAAATGAAAAAACCTATAGTATTTTTCTTATCTGCAGCAACATTGCTTGCTGTTTCAAGTTGTGGAGGTGATTCAGAAAAAACTGACGAAACCGATATCATCGACTCTACAAAAGTTGAAGACACACAAGTTTCTCCAATTTCAGAAACTTTCTTCCAAGTTCCTTCACCAGGCGAAATGCTTACCTTCATTAAAATGATTGGTAACAACAATAAAGATACAAAAATGTTAAACCCTGCATCTAACGCAAAAAATTATACCGATGCTAAATCTAAGGCTTTAAATTTTGGTATTTATAGCTGCGATTTAAGCTACTGCAGTATTTTTGAAATTGGTGCAGAGGCGTTAAAATACTTCCCTGTTGTTAAAAGTTTAGGCGATCAAATTGGCGTATCTACAGCTATTAAACCAGAAATATTGAAACGATTACAAGATAACTTAGGTAAACCAGATTCTTTAGCGTTAATAACAGATGATATTTATTTTTCATCATTTGAAACTTTAGAAGGTAGCAAACAAGGCCCAACATTAGCTTGTGTAGTTGCAGGTGGTTGGATTGAAAGTATTTATATTGCCACTCAATTAGCACAATATAAAGCTAACAGTCCTATTATTGAACGTTTAGCAGACCAAAAATACACATTAGAAAATATAATTGAATTTTTTAAAAAACACGAAGCTGACCCAAATGTAGCTTCTATTAAAGCAGATTTTGAATCTCTATTAGCTGAATTTAATAAAATTGCAGAAAAAGATGTGGAAGCTACTAAACAAGCTGATGGCAATAAAACTAAAGTTTTAGGTGGAGGAAAACAGTTAAACATTTCTGAAGAAAATTACAATGGAATTAAACAAAAAATTAAAGCAATCAGAGATGGTTATGCTCAAATTAAATAACTTTTAAAACTTATTGTAATAAAAATTAAAAACTATACAAATGAAAAAAATATTAAGCTTATTAGTTGCCATTTTAATTAGCACTTCTGTTTATAGTCAAGCAGGTGTATGTAGCGGCTTTCATAAAAAATACTGTGTATTAGAAAAAAACAAAAACGAAAAATGGCAATATAATGCACAAAGTAAAAGCGGTTTATTTAACCAAGGCATGGTAAGTAAATTACGTTGTGTAATTTATAAAAACATGGATTATAGAATTTCTGTTTGTTGCGAAACTGTTTTAGGTGATAAAGTAAACTATAAAATATATGATGCAAGAACAAACGAATTATTATTTGATAATGCCTCTGCTGAAGACACTCAAGTTTTCGAATTTCAAAGCGTTGGTACTCGTCAATTAATAATTGAGGTTGTTGTTCCTCAAGGTGCTACAGAAAAAGATAAACATAAATCTACAGATGGCGCTTGTGTTGGATTATTAATTGAACATAAAATAAGCGACAAACAAGGTTTTTCAACTTATTAATTAGCTCAAACATTTAAATTAAAGGCTGTTTCTAAATGAAATAGCCTTTTTATTTTATAAAAAATGGATACACAATGGATGGAAAGAACAACCTTATTGGTTGGTCAAAAAGGAATAGAAAAATTAACAAACGCTCATATACTAATAGTAGGTTTGGGTGGCGTAGGTTCATATGCAGCCGAAGCTATTGCAAGAAGTGGAGTTGGGAAAATGACTATTATAGATGGTGATACTGTTGATCCTACAAACAGGAATAGGCAACTCCCAGCCTTAGTTAATACACACGGCTTAAAAAAAGCACATTTAATGGCCGATCGAATTAAATTAATTAACCCAGAAATTAATTTAGATGTGATTGATTCGTTTAAAAACCCTGAAGAAATGCAACTTTTATTAAAAACAAAGTTTTCGTATATCATTGATGCTATAGATAGTATTTCTCCAAAATTGTATTTAATCCAAACTGCTTATTACAATAATCAACGTATAATTAGTAGTATGGGAGCAGGCGGAAAAATGGACCCTACAAGAATTAAAGTTGCCGATTTATCTAAAACAAAAATATGCCCAATGGCTTATTATGTAAGAAAACGATTGCGGTATATGAATATTTTTAAAGGTATAAAATGTGTGTATAGCGATGAACCTGCCGCTAAACATTCTATTATGCGCACAGATGGTAGTAATTATAAACGATCGGCTTATGGTACAATTTCATATTTACCAGCAGCATTTGGCTTAACATGCGCATCTGTTGTAGTAAGGGATTTAACAGAATGGAAAGAACCAAAATACGGTGTAATTAAAGATAAAATAATTAAAAAGAATTAACTCCTTGTACTGTAGTATATTTCATTGTATATTTAATACCAGGATTCATATATTTATAGGCACTATGGCTCATTAAAGCAGCTTCATGAAACCCACATAAAATTAATTTTAATTTGTTTTTATAAGTGTTAATATCTCCAATTGCATATATCCCTTCAATATTTGTACTGTAATCATCAGTATTTACTTCAATAGCGTTTTTATCTAAATTTAACCCCCAATTTTCAATAGGTCCTAACTTAGGACTTAAACCAAAAAGTGGAATTAAATAATCTGTTTTTATTGCTAAAATTTCGTTTGTTTTTATATTTTTAATTGAAACGGTTTCTAAATTATCATTTCCATCAATACTTTCTATTGCACTATTAAGTAAAAGGTTAATTTTTTTAGACTCAGCAAGTTTCATCACCTTATTTACACTATCTGGTGCTCCTCTAAAACTTTCACTTCTATGTACTAATGTAAGTTCGTTACAAATTTCAGCTAAATAAATAGTCCAATCAAGGGCACTATCTCCTCCACCCGCTATTACCATTTTTTTATTTCTGTATTTTTCAGGATCTAAAATCATGTAATTTATTCCTTTACCATTTTCAAATTTAGATAACCCTTGCACTTCAGGTTTTCTAGGCTCAAAACAACCTAATCCACCAGCAATAACCACAACTTTTGCGTTAACTTGTGTTCCCATATTTGTTTCAACATTAAAGTTACGCTCATCTAGTTTTTCTAATTTTTCTACTCTTTCGCCCAAAGTAAATGTTGGTTTAAAGGGTTCTGCTTGTTTTATTAAGTTATAAATTTATTCTTGTGCTAAAACACTAGGATAACAAGGTATATCTTAAATTGGTTTTTTAGTGTATATTTCAGATAATTGCCCTCCAACTTGTTGCAAATAATCAATTAAATGGCAACGTAATTTTAATAAACCTGCCTCAAAAATGGCAAATAATGCAACTGGACCAGCGCCAATTATTACTATATCAGTTTCAATTTTCATAATTTTAGCAAAGATAATTGATAAATGGTTTGTTAAAACCTAAAAAAAGTCATATTTCAATAAAAAAAATACTTATTTTAGTACTTTATTAATTAAATTATCATGAAAAAAACACTACTAACAATTTTAACTGCGGGGGCAATTATTAATGCTAACGCACAAATCCCAAGTCCTGCTTGGGCAACTTTACAAAACACAAATTATACTTTGGCAGCTAGTATGTCAAGTAAATTTTTAGATGTTGTTAACTCAAATGTGGTTTGGTCTGTAGGTTATAGTGGTGCTGCTGTAGGTCAAAATTATGTTCATTTTTCAAGAACAATTAATGGCGGTGCAACGTTTAACACAGGTCCAATTTATTCAAGTACTGTAAATCCATCTTTAGGAGATACAAATACTTATGTAATTTCTAATTTAGATGCAATTGATGCTAATACAGCGTGGGTTGGTGCTTTTAAAAAATCATCGCAAACTCAAGGTGCAATTCATAAAACAACTAATGGTGGAACTACATGGACTAATATGACAGCTGTTGGTATGTATACAAATTCATCATCATTTTGTAATGTTGTTGCATTCCTAACTCCTTCAATTGGTATTACTCAAGGTGATCCAAACCCAGGCGTAGGTAATGAATTTGAAATTTGGAGAACTACTGATGGTGGTACTACATGGAGCTTAGTTCCTGGAGCAAATATTCCAAACCCTTCATCAAGCAATGAGTATGGTTTAGTTAACTTATACGAAAAACAAGGTACAAGTAATTTATGGTTTGGAACAAATGCTGGCCGTGTATTTCGTTCAACAGATGCTGGTTTAACTTGGAGTGTAGCTGTATTACCTGGTACACCTTCTGCTAGCATTCAAGTAGTTGATATTGCATTTTCTAATGCAAACAGCGGTATTTGTATTGCTTATAACTCTTCAGTTACACCTTCAGTACCTGAACAATATATTACTTCAAATGGTGGTGCTTCTTGGACTAAAGTTGCAACACTTGATCCAAATATGGGATTAAACGATGTTGCTGGAGTACCAGGAACTGGTGTGTTTGTAAGTGCAGCTAACAGTACAACTGCAAGTTCTGGTTTCTTATCTTATTCAAAAGACGGTGGTTTAACATGGACAAATTGGGGTGGTTCAGGTATCCCTTACTTAGCTATTGATTTTGCTGATGCAACTTCTGGTTGGGCAGCAACTTTCCAAGCATCACAAACTGCTCCAACTGGTGGTATTTATAAATTTAACGGTGCAACATCTATTTTTAGTGCGCCTAATGGTGCCTGCTTTAGTGGACCATCTGCTACAGTAGCTCCTGTAAATATGTCTTTAGGTAACGCAACCGTATCATATACTTGGTCAAGTTCTCCTGCTGCTATGATTTCTTCAACAAGTGCTGCTAATCCAATAATAACATTTACAGCACCTGGTAGTTATGTAGTTTCATTAGCTGCATCAAACGGAACTTCATCTTCATCTAGCGCAACAATAAACGTTACTTCTTGTACTACTCCAACTGCAGATTTTTCAGTTCCAACTGGTACATTGTGTAATAAAGTAGCT
>CAZAPH010000084.1:0-12067 GCA_964487105.1 uncultured Akkermansia sp. | reverse complement strand
CTTCAGCTTTAATAAAACCTTTTTCAAAATCAGTATGTATAACGCTTGCAGCTTGTGGTGCTTTCCATCCTTTTTCTATTGTCCAGGCGCGTACTTCTTTTACACCAGCTGTAAAATAAGTTTGAAGATTTAATAATTTATAAGCTGCTTTAATTAATTTGTTTACACCAGGTTCATCTAACCCCATTTCTTGTAAAAAGAGTTGTTTTTCTTCATAAGTTTCTAACGCAGCAATTTCACTTTCCATTTGTGCAGTAATTATTAATAGTTGCTCATTTTCATTTTTTACGGCTTCTTTAACTTGTTCAACATATTTATTACCTGTTTTTGCGCTTGCTTCATCTACATTGCAAACGTAAAGTACAGGTTTAATGGTTAATAAATGAATATCTGCAATGTATTCAAGTTCGTTTTCTTCAAGATTAGCACTTCGTGCAGATTTTCCTGCTTCAAGCACATCTTTTACTTTATTTAAAACGGCGTACGTTTTTACAGCTTCTTTGTCATTACCTGTTTTAGCAGCTTTTTCAAATTTTTTCAATTTTACTTCAACACTTTCTAAATCTTTTAATTGTAGTTCTGCATCAATAATTTCTTTATCAGCAACAGGGTTAACTTTACCGTCAACATGTATTACATTATCATTATCAAAACAGCGTAAAACATGAAGTATAGCATTACACTCTCTAATATTTCCTAAAAATTTATTTCCTAAACCCTCTCCTTTACTTGCACCTTTAACTAAACCAGCAATATCAACTATTTCAACTGTTGTTGGAACAATATTTTGCGGTTTAACTATTTCAGATAATTTGTTTAATCTTTCATCTGGTACTGTAATAGTACCAACATTGGGGTCTATTGTACAAAAAGGAAAGTTTGCTGCTTGTGCTTTTGCGTTACTTAAACAGTTAAAAAGCGTTGATTTTCCAACATTTGGGAGACCTACAATTCCACACTTTAATGCCATAATATTTTTTTATTTTTTAGTTATCTTAAATTATTTTTTTATAAAATTAAAAACAGTTTTAATGTAGTTAATGTTTATTTTTTGATAGTAAATTGATTATAAATAAGGCGCAAATATACGTATAAATTAGGCTTATTAATAATATTAATATTGTTTGAATGATTGTAGTTTTTAACATCTAAAAATGTTTTAAACAAAATGAAATGCGCAAAAATATTTAATTAATTTTGAAGCAGATATTATGACAAAAACAGAAGATTTAATTAAACTTTCTACTCAAGTTAGAAGAGATATTGTAAGAATGGTTCATGATGTAAGTTCCTGTCATCTTGTTTGTTCGTTAGTTTGTGTAGAGTTTTTAGTTTCACTTTATAACGGAGTACTTAACCATAATCCTTCTAAATTTACTATGGATGGAAAAAACGAGGATTTGTTTTTTCTAAGTAATGGTCATATTAGTCCTGTTTTTTATAGTGTATTAGCTAGAGCAGGGTATTTTCCTGTATCTGAATTAAACACATTTAGAAAATTAAATTCGCGTTTACAAGGGCATCCTACAACACATGAAGGTTTGCCTGGAGTAAGGATTGCAAGTGGTTCATTAGGCCAAGGCATGAGTGTTGCAATTGGAGCCGCTTTAGCTAAAAAATTAAATAAGGATAATTCTATTGTATATAGTTTACATGGTGATGGTGAATTACAAGAGGGGCAAATATGGGAAGCAGCAATGTATGCAGCGGCAAATAAAGTTGACAATTATATTGCAACAGTTGATTTTAACGGAAGGCAAATAGACGGAGATGTAGAAAACGTATTAAGCTTAGGTAACTTAAAAGCAAAGTTTGAAGCTTTTGGTTTTACAGTAATTGAAAATAATAATGGAAATAATATTATAAATGTAATTAATAGTTTTGATGAAGCTAAAAAACATATTGGTAAAGGTAAACCAATTGTTATTTTAATGAAAACCGAAATGGGGCAAGGGGTTGATTATATGATGGGAACTCATAAATGGCATGGTTCTGCACCAAACGACGAACAATTAAAAAATGCACTTAATCAACTTGAAGAAACAATTGGAGATTATTAATTTGTGATTAATTTAAATTTTGCAAATCAATAAAATATTAATTTTTGTATTTTTTTTATTTTCTTTTAATAAAAATTATTGCCAAGTAACCAATCGAATACTTTTTATATTCGACGATAGCTATAGTATGTATGGCTCGTGGAATAGCAACATTAAAATTGAAGTTGCTAAAAAAGTAATGAGTGAATTTTTAGACAGTTTAAAAACTATTCCAAATTTAGAACTTGCCTTAAGATGTTACGGACATACCACATTTATTAAACCAGAACGTAATTGTAAAGATACAAAACTTGAAGTGCCTTTTGATGATGCTTTAACTAATTCAGAAAAAATTAAACAACGCATTAAAAAATTAGAACCATTAGGTACAACACCAATAGCTTATTCATTAGGAGAATGTGTAAATGATTTTACACCAAAAGCTAATGTTAGAAATATAGTTATTTTAATTACAGATGGTATTGAAGAGTGTGGGGGTAATCCATGCCAAGTTAGTATAGATTTACAAAAGAAAGGTGTTTTTATAAGACCATTTGTTATTGGAGTTGGACTTGATGTAAAATTTGCAGATGTTTTTGGTTGTATGGGAAAATTTTACGATGTAAGTAATGAAGCAAATTTTAAAGATGTTTTAAATTTAGCTTTAACTGAAGCTATAAACCAAACTACTGTGCAAGTTGATTTGTTAGATATATTTAAAAAACCTACTGAAACAGATGTAAATATGTCGTTTTATGAAGCAGGAACAAATACTAATAAATACAATTATTTACATACAATTAATCATAGAGGAAACTCTGATACTTTAGTGCTAAATCCAAATATTAATTATGATTTAGTTGTACATACTTTACCAAATGTTGAGAAAAAAAATATTCATATAACTAAAGGAATTCATAATATTATTAAAGTAGATGCACCACAAGGAAATTTAAAACTTGAGTTAGAAGGTTCTATAGAACGGTATTTACCAACTACAATTGTAAGAAAAGCAGGAAGTTTAAAAACACTTAATGTTCAAGATTTTGGAAAATCTGATAAATACATTGTAGGAAAATATGATTTAGAAGTTTTAACTTTACCTCTAATAAAATTATATGATGTAGAAATAAAACAAAGTTCTACTAATACTATTAAAGTTCCTGCAAGTGGCGCTGTAACATTTACAAAATTAGGTACTGGTTTTGGTAGCATTTATGAAGATGATGGCCAAAAATTAAATTGGGTTTGTAATTTAAATAACACTTTACAAACAGAAGTAATTTATTTACAACCTGGAAAATATAAAGCTGTTTTTAGGTACGAATTCGCAAAAGAATCTTTAAAAACAGTTGAACGTAATTTTATAGTTAATAGTAGTAGTGTTTTAAAAGTCAGTTTAAATTAACGTTTATTTTAACCTAGAATTTGCAATAGAATTTCTATTCCGACTTAAAACAACTTCAAAATCAAAAGCTTCGTGGTTTTTTCTCATTCACCATAGTAACTACTATGTTTCACTCGCAAAACCTTTGATTTTATCGTTGTTTTGTGCCTCATAACGAACCCTATTGCAAAATCTGGGTTTAATCAAACTTTTTTCTGTTAAATTTTAGAGCTTTTAACATCCAGCTTGCCAAAGGTTTTTCGGCAGGTCGCTTTTTTAAGTCTAAATACCAATTTAGTTTTTTAAGAATAGGCATTTTTTTAGTTTCAACAAATTCAATTAATGCACCATCAGGATCTTCAATGTATGTAAAGTGTCCTGCAGCTTCGCCCATTTCAAAGCCTGCGCCACCATCAACTGTAAAAGGATGACCAGCATTTACGCAAGCTTTTTCAAGAGCTTTCATGTTTTTAATATCAAAACATAAATGTATAAAGCCTAAATC
Source organism: uncultured Akkermansia sp. (assembly GCA_964487105.1). GTDB lineage: Bacteria > Bacteroidota > Bacteroidia > B-17B0 > Aurantibacillaceae > Aurantibacillus. The sequence goes on along the minus strand of CAZAPH010000084.1, from coordinate 8,136 downwards.
TCCCCAATATCTATTTTCAAATATTTTTTTAGGAGTATAATCAATTGCTTCTATAAGTTCAATATAACTATTTCCAAACAATTGACTAAAAGGACCAACTCTTTTTTTTGAATGTGTTAATATTGCACGTTTAAATTGATTGGTACCTTTAGTTAAATTTTCAAAATCATTAAATTTATTTTGACTATTAAATAAAATTTCATCGTAACCTAAAACATCTTTATAGAACTTTATAGATTTATCAATATTGCTTACGCCAATAATCATACCTATTGGGCCTCCGGTTGATTTTTTACCTTTTCCAAACCAACAATCATCTTCTATTATTTCAAACAAATTATTAAAAGCATCTGTTATAAAAAAATGTTTTTTACCTAAAGGATTTTCACAAATTTCAGTTACTAAATTAATGTTGTTAGATTTAAGATAATTATATGACTCAGTTATGTTATCTGATTTTATTTTTGCACAGTATAATCCTAAATCACCTAATTGAGGGTTAAATTTAGGGGCTTCAGGCGTTCTGCTTGTGTATTGCCATATTTCAAATCCGCCACCTCCTTTTAAGTTAATGGCTAGTATTGCATGTCTTTTATGTGGTTTCCCGCCGGTATATGGTAGCATTAAATTTGCTTCAGCAGCTTCTTCAAAAATTGGAATATCCATTCCAAAATATTTATTGTACCATTCAAACCCTTTATGAACGTTAGATACGCCAATACCTACTTGTTGTATTCCTGAAATTATGTAACTCATTTTATTTATAAATTAAATTTACTTTTTTGTTTGTAATTGTTAATTCTGCTTTTTTTCCAAAAAATAAAGCTAAGTTTTCTTCTACATGCCCAGCCGGAAAATTAAAACAAACAGGATAATTATATTCTTTTACAGCATCAAAAATTATTTCTTCTGCAGTTTTCCCAAAAGGTACTGCATTATCTTTCATATCTGTCATACCTCCTACAATTAATCCTTTTAATTTTTTTAATTTCCCGCTTCGTTTTAATTGTAAAATCATTCTGTCTATATGGTAAAGTTGTTCATCTAAATCTTCTAAAAACAAAATTTTATTATCTGTGTCTAATTCATCAATACTGCCACTTAGAGCATATATTAAACTTAAGTTACCTCCTATAATTTTTGAAGTAGTTGTTCCTTTTTTATTTAGTTTGTTTAATGGAACTTTATAATTATAAGTTTGGTTAAATAAAATTTGTTTAAGACTGTTTGTTGCTTCAACATTTTTAGAAAACTGAAAGGCCATAGTTGCATGAATACAAGGTATGTTTAATTTTAATAACCTTGCGTGTAACACTGTAGTATCGCTATAACCAATAAACCATTTTGGAATAATTTTTAAATAATCGAAATTTACTAAATCTATTATTCGTAATGTACCGTATCCACCACCAGCAATTAAAACAGCTTTAGCCGTTTTATGATTTATTGCCCATTGTAAATCATGTGCTCTTTCTTTATCTGTACCGGCAAATTGATTGTGTTTTTTGTATAAATTTTTCCCTTCAATTACATTTAATCCCCATTTTTTTAAAGTTTCAATACAAGGAATTAAAGCCTCTTTAGTTCTACTTCTGGCTGTGCCAATAATTAAAATAGTGTCGCCAATAATTAAAGGAGTAGGTAACATTATTTTTTAGATTTATTTTTTAAATAGCTTAAGTATTTTTTAGTATCTGGTTCGTTTTTAGCTTTAATATGAAACCATAGTTCACCACGTTTAATTCTATATATTTGCATCTCACTTACACCAAATTTTTCGGCAAGTTGTTTAAAGCTTAGTTTTCTATTTTTTGACCAAATAAGTTCTTTTATTTTAATAACATCTTTGGTTTTTAAAACTAAACCACTTTTTTTGTTATCGTAATTTTTTGTTAAGCGTGCCTTTTTATTATTAGGACTGTTTTTTACATATTCTCTATGTTCTTTTGATGTTGCCCATTTTAAGTTTGAAACTTTACAATTACTGTAATTAAAATCTTTACAAATTACACTATTTTGTTTGTTGTTTTTTTTAGGAATAAAAGCAGTTGCAACAATTTTTGCTAATGCTATACTTAAATCTTTATTTCCAAATCTAATTCTTAACCTAATTCCTTTTTTATTTGGTTTGTATTTTTTTAGCTTCTTAATTTTATTTTCTACTATTGCAATGTTTCCATAGTTTGAAACCATATATGGTACATTACTTATTTTCCCATTTAATTTAATTGGTTTCCATGTTTCTTTAATTGTTTTCATTGCTTTATTTTAAGTATATTTGTACAAATTTAAAATAATTTTACACATCTGCTAAACGTTAGTTTTTATTAATGTGTTTTTTTATATAATTTATGAACAAAAAATTTAATAGAACTTTAGTAACTGCAGCTTTACCTTATGCAAATGGGCCAGTTCATATTGGGCATTTAGCGGGATGTTATTTACCTGCTGATATTTATGTTAGATATTTAAGAAGTATAGGCGAAGATGTGAAATTTATATGTGGTAGTGATGAACATGGCGTACCTATTACAATTAAAGCAAAAAAAGAGGGAACAACTCCACAACAAGTAGTAGATAAATATCATAAATTAATGGGTGATACTTTTAAAGATTTTGGTATTTCTTTTGATATTTATTCTAGAACAACTTCTGAAACTCATCATAAAACAGCTGCAGATTTTTTCACAGTTTTGTATAACAAAAATAGTTTTACTGAACAAGTAACAGAACAATATTATGATGAAGAAGCTAAACAGTTTTTAGCTGATAGATATATTATTGGAACTTGCCCTAAATGCAGTAATAATAATGCCTATGGCGATCAATGTGAAAAATGTGGAACATCATTAAATCCTACAGATTTAATTAATCCAAAGTCAACACTAAGTGGAAGTAAACCAGTATTAAAACAAACAAAAAACTGGTTTTTACCTTTAGATAAATTACAACCTAAAATTAAAGAATTTATTGAACAACATAAAGATTGGAGAAGTACGGTTTATGGGCAATGTAAAAGTTGGTTAGAAAGTGGAGATGGCTTACAACCTAGAGCTATGACCAGAGATTTAGATTGGGGAGTACCAGTTCCGGTTAATGGTGGAGAAGGTAAAGTTTTATATGTTTGGTTTGATGCACCAATCGGTTACATTAGCGCTACAAAGGATTTATTACCTAATAATTGGGAAGATTATTGGAAAAAAGAAGATACCAGATTAGTTCATTTTATAGGTAAAGATAACATTGTATTTCATTGTATAATTTTTCCGGCAATGTTAATGGAACATGGCGAATATGTTTTACCAGATAATGTACCGGCAAATGAGTTTTTAAATTTAGAATGAGAAAAAATTTCAACATCGCGGAATTGGGCTGTGTGGTTACATGAGTACCTAACTGAGTTTTTAAACATGCAAGATGTTTTAAGGTACACGCTTTGCAGTAATGCCCCAGAAACAAAAGATAATGATTTTACTTGGAAAGATTTTCAAACAAAAAATAACAGTGAGTTAGTTGCTATTTTAGGAAATTTTATAAATAGAACTTTAGTGCTAACACACAAATTTTATGAAGGTAAAGTACCAATAGCCAATAAGTACACAAAAGAAGATATTATAATTCTTGAAGAATTAGCAAATGCACCTGATAAAATTTCAAAATCAATAGAACAATTTAAATTTAGAGATGCTATTTCTGAATTAATGAACGTTGCGCGATTAGGAAATAAATATTTAGCTGATACTGAACCTTGGAAACTTATTAAAACAGACGAAGAACGCGTTAAAACAATAATGAATATTGCATTACAAATTTCTACAAATATTGCAATTTTATCTGAACCGTTTTTACCATTTACTTCAGTTAAATTGTTTAAAATGTTAAATCTAACGCCGCTTAAATGGGCATCTTCAAAACAAACAAATAATATAGCATCAGAACATAAAATAAATAAAGATGAATTGTTGTTTTCAAAAGTTGAAGATGAAATTATTTTAAAACAATTACAGAAATTAGAAGAAAGTAAAAAAATTAATCAATCAACTTTAAAAAGTATATCTGAAATTAAAGTAGAAACAACGTTTGATGATTTTTCTAAAATGGATATTAGAACTGCCACAATTCTTGAAGCAGAAAAAGTTCCTAAAACCGAAAAATTATTAAAATTAACCTTAGATACTGGAATAGATAAAAGAACTGTTGTTAGCGGTATTGCTCTATTTTACGAACCTGAAAAAATAATAGGCCAAAAAGTTTGTTTACTTGCAAACCTTGCCCCTCGAAAAATAAAAGGAATTGAAAGTAAAGGTATGATTTTAATGGCTGAAAATGCAAAAGGAGAGCTATGTTTTGTATCTCCAACATCAACTGAATTTAATAATGGGAGCGAAGTTAAATAGTTTATTAATTGTATTATTTTTTTTTGTTAATACTCTTTCGTCTCAAAAAGACGCAAATTACGCTGATTATAAAAATCAAAAAGAATATCAAAAATACTATAAAACAAGAAAAGCTGTTGCTGCATGCCAAATAGAAAAATTAAGTAAAGGCGCATTAGTAGTTGTTTTAAAAGATAATAAATTATTAATTAACAGTTTAGTTAATAGGAATAATTTAGAGCTTGCTCAAACAAAATTTTTAGAACAATATGTAATAAACAAAAATATATTATTTGCTTTTAAAAAAAATTACACTTTTTCAAATGTTTATTTTATTTACAGTAGTTCAATTGATAGTTTAACTAAAGGAGTAAAAACTAATATTTTTTTAGACACTACTTTAACTGTTAATAATCAAATTCAAATGAATGAAAATTTTTATTTTTTATGCTTTAGAGATTTTGTTTATAGTTCTAGTATTGGTTTTGTTAAGGAAGATTCTGCAAAGTATGTAACTGAAAATGGAAATTCAGGAGGTACAGAATATTTTGTTATTAAAAACAAATATGGCCATCAATTAAAAAAACCATTTCCGTTTTATAACGAAGGCGTAAAAAACATGTATGCAGGCATAAAAGGAAAAATTTTTGAACTACAAACTAATTTTGAAAACAATCTAAATATAGAACAAACACATTACTCTATAAATCCAAATTATTTAAACGATCTTAAAGAAATTAAAGAAGGAAAAAGAAAACCATTTAAATTTATAAATAATAACAAGTATAGATCTGTAAAAATATCTAAAGAATATTTATATGAAGTTTTACTTTTACAACTGGATAATTTTAATGAGAACTTAAAAAATTTTCAAAATGAAACTCAAAACTATAATACTAAAGACCACTCAAAAGAATTTGATATTTATTGCTATTAAATTGTGCTATACAGACTAAACCCTGATAAAATTAATTTTAATACTATTGATGAAATAGTTGAACTTCTTAAAAATGGAGCTGTAATTATTTATCCTACAGATACCGTATATGCTCTTGGAGCAGATATTACAAATCAAAATGCGTTTGAACGAATTTGTAAGTTAAAAAACATTAAACCTGATAAAAGTAATTTTAGCTTTGTTTGTAGCGATTTAAGTCATTTAAGTAATTATACAAAACCAATAAATAATTCTGTATTTAGAATTATGAAAAAAGCCTTACCCGGCCCCTATACTTTTATTTTAGAAGCAAACAATAATGTGCCAAAATTGTTAAAGCAAAACAAAAAAACAGTAGGCATTAGAGTTCCAAAAAATACAATTTGCAAAGCAATAATTGAAAGATTAGGAAATCCAATTATAAGTACAAGTTTACACGATAATTCTGACGATATTTTAGAATATTTTTCTGACCCTGAACTAATTCACCAACAATACGAAACAATTGTTGATGCAGTTATTGATGGTGGTTTTGGAAACATTTATACAAGTACAGTAATTGATTGCAGTGGAAACGAACCAATAATTTTAAGAGAAGGTTTAGGTGATTTAAACGTATTAAATTAAACAGAATTTTATTTTCAATTACCTGAAATTTTTCAGTTCTAAATGAGTAAAAAATTGTAATTTAGGCTTTTAAAATTATCATGGCACGTTTTCATACATTAAAAGTTAAAGATATTAAAAGAGAAACATCAGAAGCTGTTTCTATTGCTTTTGAAATACCTTCAATGCAACAACCCGAATATCAATTTAAACAAGGGCAATATATTACATTAAAATTAACTATTGGTAATGAAGAAATTAGAAGAAGTTATAGTATTTGTTCTAGCCCTTATGGTGATAAAGAATTACGCGTTGCTGTTAAAGAAGTTAAAGGTGGTAAAGCAAGCACTTATTTAAATAGAGAATTAAAAATTGGATCAAGCATAGAGGTGATGACGCCAATGGGAAATTTTCATTCTACATTAAGTGGAGGTAACAAAAAAAATTATGTATTGTTTGCTGGAGGAAGTGGAATTACTCCGATGATGAGTATTTTAAAAAGCGTATTGTATATTGAAAAGGGAAGTAAAATTACTTTAATTTATGCAAATAAAAATGAAGCCTCTACAATATTTAAAAATGAAATTGATGAGATTAAAAATTCTAATTCAGCAATTAATGTTGTTTATGTTTTTGATGAAAGTTCATCAACTGTACCTGAAATACAACAAGGAATAATTACTAAAGATAAAGCTACAGCATTAATTAATCATTTCAATATTTCAAACGCTGATGAATATTTTATTTGCGGCCCAGGGCCAATGATGGAAAATGTAAAAAACGCATTAGAAGATTTAAAAATTGCAAAAGAAAAAATTAAAATAGAATACTTTAATAGCGTTATTGATGCAGTAAATAAAGCAGAAAAAAACGAAAACAGTAAAGGTAATGTAAATTCAAAAGTAACCGTAATTCAATACGGAATAGAAACAAATTTTAATTTAGAAACAACAGGATTAAGTGTTTTAGATGCAAGTATTGAAGCTGGTGTTGACGCACCATTTAGCTGTAAAGGCGCTGTGTGTTGTACATGTAGAGCAAAACTAATTGAAGGTGAAGTTAAAATGGATGCTAACTTTGCATTAACTGATGCTGAGGTTGAAGAAGGATTTATTTTAACTTGCCAATCTCATCCTATTACAGAAAAAATTGTTGTTGATTTTGATGCTATTTAGTTATTCTTAAAAATCTGATTTTTTATTTGAAGGTACTTCAATGCCCTTTTTCCTTACAAATCATTCCGTGTGGCGCACTAATTTAATTCTATTTTTAACTTTCCATGCTTTGGTGTAATCAATGCAACTTAAACACAGATTTCACAATTGGGTTCGTTATAAAACACAAAACAATTAAATGAAATTAAAAATTTTAAACCTTTTACTCATTATTACTTCGTTGTTTGGTTATTTAGAATGGGGTGGAAATAATAAGTCATTTTTAATTGAAGCAGAATACACAATATTCAGACAATTATTTATTGACGCTAAGAACATTATACACCCATTTGTATTATTTCCTCTTTTGGGACAACTTTTGCTTTTGATGACAATTTTTCAAAAAAACCCGAACAGAGTTTTAACTTATATCGGAATTATCTGTTTAGGGTTACTTTTAGGATTTATGTTTTTAATTGGTGTATTATCAATAAATTTTAAAATTCTTATTTCTACATTACCATTTTTAACAGTAACAATATTAACAATAATGCATCTTAAACGAACAACAAAACAAATACAAACTGACAAATGCCCGAACTGTAATTCCAAATAAAAAATTGACAAATTTTTTTTATACTTACAATTAAAATTTAAAAATAAAGTATTTAGTACTTTAATAATTTTTCAATGGCTAGTTCTACTTTATCTGCATTTGGAAGCATAGTTTTTTCTAAAATACTATTTAATGGAATTGCAGGTAAATTCTCAGCGCCAATAACTTTAACAGGTGCATCTAAATATTCAAAGCAATTTTCACTTATACGGGCAGCAATACTTTGTGCAAATCCGTTTAACGATGGCTCTTCTGTAACAACTAAAATTTTCCCGTGTTTTTTAGCCGATTCAAAAATGCTGTTTTCATCTACAGGTGCAATGGTTCTTAAATCAATAATTTCTACTTGATCTTTAAATTTTTTAGCTGCGGCTTTTGCCCAATAAACTCCCATACCGTAGGTTATAATTGAAATGCTTTTACCAGCTTTAATATTTTCATCACTTG
>CAZAPH010000083.1:0-12470 GCA_964487105.1 uncultured Akkermansia sp. | reverse complement strand
GTAAAGAAATAGGAGTACTTAAAAAAACATAAAAAAAATAAATTGCAACAAACACTTATAATTAAATATTTTTTTTTGCTTTTTAAATCGGTTGCAGTTGTTATTTTTTTACCTAACCTATAATCATTTGCAATTGTAAAAATTAATAGTAGTACAAAAAGGCCGCTTGTTTTAAAATAAAAATAAAGGCTTGTTAAAAATAAAAATGTTGTACGGAGTTTATTATTTTTATATATAAAACTATAAATTAAAAGTACACAAATAAAAAATCCCCAAAAAAATAAATGAGTAAACAAAATGGGTTTGCTTTCATTATATTTTAAAATATTTAATAAATTTTCTATTTTTTTATTGTATTAGTTTTGTAGGATTGAAATAATGCTTGATACATATAATCACCCATTATTGTATAACCTCTATTGTTAAAATGAACTCTGTCTTTTGCAGCTAAACCTGCTTTGTACCATTTGTAAATTGATTTGTAGCCACCCATAAATTGGTACATATCCCACACAGCAGCATTATGTTTAGTCATTAATTCAAAAGTTGCCGCTTGAGCAGTAATAGACCTTTTATTTGATGTTTTTCTTCTTATATAATTATCGGTTGTTGTTGTTAGTAAAATAGCAACATTAGGATTGGTATTTTTTATTCTTGTAATTAATGTATCGTAATTTTTTATGTATTCATCTGATTCAAAATTTTTTGATTGAGTATCATTTACTCCTAAAGAAATTATAACTAAATCGGGCATAATTGTTTTTAATTGACTTTCAAAATAATTACATCTTAAAAACGAGGAGCTTGATGCTCCATTTGCACCTAAAGTAGCTAAATAAAAACCTTTTTCGGTAGTGTTTTCAATGCTAAAGCCATACAATATAAAATCTTTATTAAGTGTATCATTTTTTGTTAATTCAAAATCTAAACTATCAATTAAAGTGTTAAAAGTAAATTCAGTATAACCTAGTTTTTCTTTATCAACTCTTTTAGCTTCGAGGTTTTTTATATTAAACTTAAATGAAGTATTAAAATTATGGTAAACTTTAACTGTGTTAAATTTTTTGCATGAAGCGTATTTAGTAGTATTAATTGTAAATTGATTAATGCTATCGTTTGTTTTAGCACTGTAACCGCTCATGCCTAATGGTAAACAAAAACCTTTTGTTACGCACCTACACTTATCCCATTTTCCTGTGGTTTTACTTGCAACATAAGTAGGACTATTGGTTTTAACCATTTTAAAAGGAAAGAAAAAATAACCACCACCATTAGTGTTAAATTCTGTTTGTAAATTGGTGTGGAATTTATTTGTCCATGCGCCGCCTTGAACGTGAGAGCCTCCAATGTGTACAACACTAATAGAAGTTGTATTTTTTTCTTTTAATTTATTTATTTTTTCAAATAGCTTCAAAAAACTAGTACTATCATTTCCGTAATGTATTTTATTTGAGTTATAATTAATAAATGGATACGTTTTTTGTTGTGCAATTAAATTACCCAAATAAAAAAAAGTTAAAGCTATATTTAAAAATACTTTCATTTATTTTTTTGATTTGTTATAAATTATTAGTTCGTTGTTTATTGCACTATAGAGTAGTGTAGCAATTTTTCTTGCGCCCTGTGGACTAAAATGAATATAATCAGTAGCAGCATATTTTTGATCAACCCAACTTGGCATGCTGTTTTTACCCCCCATACAATCATACATATCAAAATAAGCACAATCGCTTTCAATAACAATTTTTTTTAAGGCATCGCGTAAAGGTTCAAGTAAAGGGTAAGTAACATAATCTGTACCTTCTTTTATACTCATATCTGCAGGACCAATAAAAATAATACTTGCGTTAGGCACTAATTTTTTTAATGAAGTTATTTGGCCCTTCATCCAATCTGCGTAATTAGTTGCGTTTTCAGTTGTTTTTAATGATGGTAAAACGTTTCCGCCAAATTGCAGTATAACTAACTTAACATTCAAGTAATCATAAAATTGTTTAAGTTGAGCGTTGTTTACTAAGTGAAAAAAAGTGCCACTGCTTCCCCTTAAGGCAATATTATCAACAATTACACCAGTTTCACTTTCTAAAGAAATACCATAAAAATCTGGACTATCTTTACCATAAAATTTAAAGCTATGAGTTAATGAACCATCAGTAATATTATAGTGTTTAATATTAAAGTTACCGCCTTCAATTAAGCTATCAGCGCCAATTAATGCAGGGCCATCATAAAACTCGCACCATGATTTTTTTAAAGCTCCACCATAAAATAATTTTAATTTAGTGTAATTGCAATAATTTTTCCCTGCATTTTTATTGGTGTTTATACCAATAGTTGCACTTACTAATTCTGTGCTGTCTTTAATTTCTCGAACAGGAGTATATCTATTAAAATTAATTAATACACCATAATTTGAATGTTTTATTCTTTTGTCTTTTGCTAAAAATGCACCAAATTTATCCCATGAAGTGCTATAAGTAACTTTGCAACCGGCACTTTGACTAATAGGCATTAAAGAAAGTAAACCAGGGCCAGAGCCTCCAAATTGACCTTGCCATTTTTGTCGTAAATAATCTGTAATTCTATCCCCCTCAATTTGACTATCGCCATAATGTAAAATCCTAATTGATTTTTGACTTGATTTAATAGACAATAATGCATCAAAAAAATTAGATAAAATTTGCCTATTTTTAAATTGTAAACTAGTATTAAGTTTGATAATAGTGTCTGTTAAATTTATAGCAGAATCAAGCAATTTAATTGTACTATCCTTAGTTAAATTAGAATTTGGAATTGAATCGAAATCAATAGAATCTGCAACTGCTAAAATTTTAGAAATATCTTTTTTAGTATTTTCTTGTGAAAAAAGTTGGTTTAAGCTAGGGTATGATAATTTTAAATTACCTAAAAGTATCCCATCTTTTGGATAAATTAAGCTTAATACAGTAAAAATAATAAATACAATAATTGTAAAAAGCAAAGTATTTAAAGGTTTAAACATTAGCGTAAAAATATAATTTGATTACAAACATATTTTAGTGTGTAAAAAGAGTTTTACACAGTTTTAATTGAATAAAATGATTGTAAATTTGAATTATGGCTGAATTTAAAAAAAACTTAGTTGTTATTGCAGGTCCAACTGCCATTGGAAAAACTTCGTTAGCCATACAATTAGCTAAATTGTGGGATACTGTTATAATTAATGCAGATAGCAGACAGTTTTATAAAGAGTTAACTATTGGAACAGCCAAACCAAGTAATAGCGAATTAGAAACAATTAAACATTATTTTATAAATAATAAAAGTGTAAATGAATTGTATGGTGCAGGGCATTTTGCTAATGATGCAGAAGCTTTAATTCAAAACTTATTTAAAGAAAAGGATATTTTATTTTTGGTAGGTGGTAGTGGTTTATATATAGATGCATTGCTAAATGGGGTAGATGAGTTTGTAGAAGTTCCAATTCAAGTTAGAGAAGAATTAAATTTACTATACAAAGAAAAAGGAATTGAAACCATTTTAAATTTATTAAAAGAAAAAGACGTTGATTATTATTTAAAGGTTGATAAAAAAAATTCGCAACGGATAATTAGGGCTCTTGAAGTGTGTTTACATACTAATAAGACCTACTAAACATTTTTTATAGAAAACAATATTGAAAAAAATTAAAAAGTAATTAAAATTTAATTAAACGAAGATAGGCAATTGCTTTACGATAAAATTAATAAACGAGTTGATAAGATGATTGATGATGGTTTATTAGCTGAAGTACAAGGGTTACTAAATTATGAAAATAATAATGCACTAAAAACAGTTGGTTATAAAGAATTGTTTGAATTTTTAAATAATAAATGCACATTAAATGAAGCTATTGATAAAATTAAACAGCACACAAGAAATTATGCAAAACGACAATTAACATGGTTTAACAACAAAGGGAATTACAAAAATTTTAGCCCTAATAATTATAAGGAAATTACTGAGTATATAGATAAAAAAATAAATAATGTTTAAGATTACAAACTTCATTTCTCAATTTCAAAAAATTGATAAGCCCGTATTAAATGTTATTGTTTCGGAATTTTTTATTCAAATGGTTAATGCAACTTTTATGGTGGTGTTACCATTATATTTAGCTAAAGAAAACTATACCAACGAAGAAATTGCATTATTTTTAACGTTTCGTTTTTTAGGCGTATTTGTTCTAGCATTACCCTTAGGCAATTTTATTAAAGGGAAAAAACTAATGTGGCTCTTTGTAATTTCTAATTTTTGTGTTCCGTTATTTGGTTTATTAAGTGTTATAACCTTTTCGTTAAAAATAAAATTACTCTCTATTGTGTTACTTTTTTTATGGGGGGCAAGTTTTACATTTATGCAAATTCCTGTTTCACCTTATATTCTCAGAAATACTAAAAAATCTATGCATACGGCAGCAATAAGTTTAAGTTATAGTACTTGGAGTTTTGGTAGTATTGTAAGTAGTGTATTAATAGTTTTGTTAGATTATATTAATCCGCATTTATTTAATGAATACTTTATTTTAATTTTGTTTTCATGTTTAGGATTTGGCGGCTTATTATTTTTGTTAAAGGCTATAAAAAGTAACGAAGTTGTAAGTGAATTTGAAGATATTAAGTTTAATAAATCTAAAACTACTAATTGGAAAATAATTATAAAAGCATTAATACCAACTTTAATTATAGCAACTGGAGCTGGTTTAACTATACCTTTTATTAGTTTGTTTTTTAATGATGTACATCATTTAGATAAAGGGGCTTTTTCTGTGTTAAGTGCCATCGCTTCTGTTTTAGTGGCTTATGGCGCGTTAATGGTGCCTAAAATTAAACAAACCATTGGTTATAAAATCGCAATTCCTTCAACTCAATCTTTAGCAGTTTTATCTTTAGCCTTAATGGCAACCACACAGTTTTATAGTCAGTTAAATATTGCAATTTACATTGCTGCAATTTGTTATATTTTCAGGCAACCATTAATGAATATGGCTGGCCCAATGACAACCGAATTGGTTTTAAATTACGTTGGTACTGAAAACCGTGAAATTACAAGTGCGCTTACTGCAGCTATTTGGAGTGGAAGCTGGGTAATAAGTGGTATGATGGTGAAAATATTATTTGCACATCATTTTAATTTTGTAAATATTTTTTTAATTACTAGTTTATTGTATGCCTTTGGCGTTGTATTGTATTATTTATTAATTTTAGATTATAATAAAAGAGAAGAAAAAGGTCTTATTAATTAATGAAAACATTTTTAAATCAAATTATTTTTTTAATACTTTTTTTACAAATTAATTATTATAATTCTCAAACAGTTTATTTTCCAATAAAAAATTGTAAATCAATTTTGTTTAGCGGTAATGTTTATGTTGCCGGTTTTCAAGCTAATAAAAATATTTGTTTGTATAAATTAAACTCAAACTTAAAAATTATAGATAGCGTTAAAGTAGAATTAAAAAGCAATGTCCAGTTTACATCCATTGATAGTGATACAATTCATAATTCAATTAATTTGTATTTACAAGGTGTTAATAATAGTTCTGTATCTGTTTATTGTTTTGATAATAATTTAAAATTAACTCAAAGTATTATTGATAGTGAAAACACAAAAATTAATGCACTAAGTAGGTTTACACACGATTTTTTCTACAACCAATTAAATTTATTTGTAATTAAAAAAATTGCCGACAGTAGCGGTTTTTCTTTTTATCTAACCAAATATAGTTTAAAAGATAAAATAAAATTTAATCAATATAATAAGGATTGGCAATTTGCCTTTGGAAGAAAAAGTATTGAATCTGCAAAAATTATTAAAGTTGTAAATCAAATTATTTGTTGTTATGTAAATGTTATTGATGGTAAAAAGAAGGGGCAATGGCTTCTTCAAATCGATGAAATTAGTGGAAGATTAAATCATGCCAATAAATTAAATACTACAAACGATGATTTTTATGCCTATGGTAACATTAATTATGATTCAACTAATACTTCTTTTGTTTTAATAGGTCAAAAATTTAATAGTAATCAATTTAATCCATCAAAAAATTTAATCGCAATAAAAAATGTAAGTGTTTTAACTATGTATTTTAATTGTATTGATACAGCTGGAAATGTAAATGATGCCTTAGCGTTTAAATTACCGGTTAACGATATTAAATTAATGAAAGCTGGTGTAAAAAAGGTTGAAAATTCTTATTTATTTAATATCTCAAATTTTACAGGGTCTTTAGAATATGGAAAATATAATTTTGATATTAACTTATTTAAAAACGATAATAATGGTAAGCAATTCAACTATTGTAATACAATTAATAAAGAAATAAATTTTGAAACGGCTTACACTATTGATAAGCAAAAGTTAAGTACCAATTTAGAAATTGAAAAATTTTATTTTAATTCCGATAATTCAGACTTAACAGGTGTTATTGCTTATGATTCTGTTAATGTTTTTGCTCATTGGTTTTATAAAAAAATTCCTGATGTGAAATTTTATTTTGATAAAGATGAATTAGGTAAACCTTTTTGGATTTTAAAAAAATTAGATTTAAAAACTAATGCAGTTCAACTATCAAAAATAAGCTTTATTGAAAAAAATTATAAAACAACCAATTTATTAAATACAACTGAGTTTAAAGATGCCTTTTGGCTTAATAAACAATTAATTACACTAATTGAATCTAACAACAGTGTAAAGTTAGAAGTAATAAAATAATTATTTACTTAAGTATAAATTTCTTTCGCTATAAATATTTAAAAAATATTCATCTTGTAAATCTTTAATAAAATAAATGGCTTCACCTGTACTTTTCATTTCTGGACCAAGTTCTTTTTGTATTTCAGGAAATTTTTCGTAACTAAATACTGGTACTTTTATAGCATAACCATTTTTTTTAGGTTCAAATTTAAAATCTTTAATTTTCTTTTCACCTAACATTACTTTTGTTGCATAATTTACATAAGGTTCGTCGTAAGCTTTTGCAATAAAAGGTACAGTTCTACTTGCACGTGGGTTAGCTTCTATAATATACACAATTTCATCTTTAATTGCAAATTGGATGTTTAATAAACCTACAGTATTTAATGCAAGTGCAATAGTTTTTGTATGTGCTTCTATTTGTTTTAAAACATTTTCGCTTAAATCAAATGGTGGTAAAACGGCATAACTATCTCCACTATGTATTCCGGCAGGTTCAATATGCTCCATAATTCCAATTATATGTACATCTTTCCCATCGCAAATACTATCGCTTTCAGCTTCAATGGCACCTTCTAAAAAATGATCTAATAAAACTTTATTATCTGGTAAATCGTTTAATAATTTAACAACATGTTGTTCTAATTCTTGTTCATTTATTACAATTTTCATGCTTTGGCCGCCCAGTACATAACTTGGTCTAACTAATAACGGAAATCCTAATTCTTTGGCTAAAGCTAATGCCTCATCAGCATCTTGTATTACACCAAATTTAGGGTAGGGTATATTGTTTGCTTTAAGTAAATTAGAAAAACTTCCTCTATCTTCAGCTAAATCTAACGATTTAAAATCTGTACCAATAATTTTTATACCATATTTTTCTAATTTTTCGGCTAGTTTTAATGCTGATTGTCAGACAAATTGTAAAATAACGCATACTGATTTTTCACATTGAATACTATCATTAAAGAGTAACCAAAATACAGGTTCAAAATATAATTTATCCGCCGTACTAAAATCTGTACTAACGGTTTCGGGGTTACAATTAATCATTATGGTTTCATAACCACATTCTTTAGCTGCTAAAACACCATGAACGCAACTGTAATCAAACTCAATACCTTGCCCTATACGGTTTGGTCCACTTCCTAAAATAACAACTTTTTTCTTATCGCTTTTAATACTTTCGTTTTCTGTTTCAAAGGTAGAGTAGTAGTAAGGAGTTTTGGCTTCAAACTCGGCAGCACAAGTATCTACTAATTTATAAGTTCTATTAATTCCTAATTCAATTCGTTTTTTATAAACTTCGCTCTCTAAACATTTTAATAAGTGGGCAATTTGCCTATCGGCATAGCCTTTTTGTTTTGCTTCTAATAACAAATCATTACTAATATTAGCTAAATTAGATTTACTAATTTCGTTTTCAAGCGCAATTAATTGTTCTATTTGTTCTAAAAACCAAATATCTATTTTAGTTAATTTTTGTATTGTTTTTATTGATATACCAAGTTTCATGGCATCATAAATCATAAACAATCTGTTCCAACTTGGTCGTTCTAATGCTTGTAATAATTCTGCTTGGTTTGTAAGTTCTTTGCCATCTGCACCTAAACCATTGCGTTTAATTTCTAAACTCTGACAAGCTTTTTGTAAGGCTTCTTGAAAACATCTGCCTATGCCCATTACTTCGCCAACCGATTTCATTTGAAAGCCTAGTTCGCGGTTACAGCCTTTAAATTTATCAAAATTCCAACGTGGTATTTTTACAATTACATAATCTAAGGTTGGCTCAAAGTAGGCTGAAGTTGATTTTGTAATTTGATTAATTAATTCATCTAATTGGTAACCAATGGCTAATTTACTTGCTATGCGCGCTATAGGGTAACCCGTAGCTTTACTGGCTAAAGCAGAAGAACGTGAAACGCGTGGGTTAATTTCTATTGCAATAATATCTTCTTTATCATCGTTACTTACTGCAAATTGTACATTACATCCGCCAGAAAAATTACCAATACTGCGCATCATTTTAATAGCCAATGTTCGCATTTTTTGATAGGTGCTATCGCTTAAGGTCATTGCTGGCGCAACGGTAATGCTATCTCCGGTATGCACACCCATTGGGTCAAAATTTTCAATACTGCAAATTATGGCTACGTTATCATTTTTATCGCGTAATAGTTCAAGTTCAAATTCTTTCCATCCTAACACTGCTTTATCAATTAACACTTCGTGTATGGGCGATGTTTGCAAGCCTCTGTTTAATAAAGTGTCAAAATTTTCTTTTTCATAAACTACACTTCCGCCGCTTCCGCCAAGGGTAAATGAAGGCCTAATTACCACCGGAAAACCAAATTCTTGCGCTATACTTTTACCTTCTAAAAAACTTTTTGCAATTTTAGATGGTGCCATCGCAACACCAATTTCTTCCATTCTTGCTCTAAACAAATCTCGGTCTTCGGTTACCTTTATAGCTTCAATATCAACCCCTATCATTCTTACATTGTATTTTTTCCAAATACCCATTTCTTCGCAACGTAAGGCTAAGTTAAGCGCAGTTTGCCCGCCCATTGTTGGTAATACAGCATCAATTTTACGTTCTTCAAGTATTTTTATTATTGATTTTACTTCAAGCGGTAATAAATAAACATTATCTGCTGTTACCTTATCGGTCATTATTGTTGCGGGGTTTGAATTGATAAGTGTAACTTCAATTCCTTCTTCTCTTAAACTTTTTGCGGCTTGCGAGCCACTGTAATCAAATTCGCAGGCTTGGCCAATAATAATGGGGCCCGAACCAATAATTAAAACAGATTTTATAGTTGTATCTTTAGGCATAAAAATAAGTTGATTTTTATTAGGAGAAATTTGCCTTAAAAAAATCATGTAAAGTTAAGGCTGTTTAGCTTAAAAAAAAGAAAAGATATTGACGTTTTTTAAAGTTTTTCACATTTTAATTAGATTGTAAATAGTATGTTTAATAGGGATACAAATTTTTATTTTTCACACATTTTATAATTTGTTTATTTAGAATAAGCCTAAATAAGCACTTAATCTATATAAAATAAGTCAATACCTTAGTTTATACTTTGAAAATTAGAAGAATAATAATAATTTAGATGCTTGTAAATTTATAAATTAACTAACGTATTAACATTATGGCATTTGACATTGAAATGATTAAAAAGGTTTACGCAAATATGCCTGCGCGTATTGAAGCTGCACGTAAAACCTTAGGTCACCCTTTAACTTTGGCAGAAAAAATATTATATTCTCATTTAGACGCTTCTTTTGAAGTTAAAAATTATGAACGTGGAAAAGCGTATGTTGATTTTAATCCTGATAGAGTTGCTATGCAAGATGCTACGGCGCAAATGGCTTTATTGCAATTTATGCAAGCTGGTCGCCCTAAAGTAGCAGTTCCATCTTCAGTTCATTGCGATCACTTAATTCAAGCTAAAGTTGGCGCAACAGAAGATTTAAAACGTGCTAAAACTGAAAGCGAAGAAGTGTTTAATTTTTTATCTTCAGTATCAAATAAATACGGTATTGGTTTTTGGAAACCCGGTGCTGGTATTATTCATCAAATTGTATTAGAAAACTATGCTTTTCCTGGTGGAATGATGATCGGTACTGACTCACATACAGTAAATGCTGGTGGTTTGGGAATGATTGCGATTGGTGTTGGTGGTGCCGATGCTTGTGATGTTATGGCTGGATTGCCTTGGGAATTAAAAATGCCTAAATTAATTGGTGTAAAATTAACCGGTAAATTAAATGGTTGGGCAAGCGCAAAAGATGTTATTTTAAAAGTTGCAGGTATTTTAACTGTAAAAGGAGGTACCGATAAAAATATAGAGTATTTTGGTGATGGTGCTCTTAGTTTATCTTGCACAGGTAAAGGTACTATTTGTAATATGGGTGCTGAGGTTGGTGCTACAACTTCAACTTTTGGTTATGATGATAGTATGAGCCGTTATTTAAAAGCTACAGGCCGCGCCGAAGTTGCTGCTTTAGCCGATGGAATTAAACAACACTTAACTGGTGATGCAGAAGTTTATGCCGATCCTAAAAAATATTTTGATGAGGTAATTGAAATTAATTTATCTGAACTAGAACCTCATGTAAACGGACCATTTACGCCAGATTTAGCTACACCAATTTCAAAATTAAAAGAAGAAGCTTTAAAAAATGGTTGGCCTATTAAAGTTCAAGTTGGCTTAATTGGCTCTTGTACAAACTCATCTTATGAAGATATTTCTCGTGCCGTTTCTATAGCTAAACAAGTTAAAGCTAAAAACTTAAAATCAAAAGCTGGTTTTTTAATTAACCCGGGGTCTGAACAAATTCGTTATACCATTGAGCGCGATGGATTTTTAAAAGTTTTTGATGAGTGTGGTGCCGTTGTGTTTACTAACGCTTGCGGGCCATGTATTGGTATGTGGGATAGAATGGGGGCAGAGAAACAAGAAAAAAATACGATTATCCATTCTTTCAATAGAAATTTTGCTAAACGTGCCGATGGAAACCCTAATACTTATGCTTTTGTAGCATCACCTGAAATTGTTGCTGCTTTAGCTATTTCGGGCGATTTAGGATTTAACCCTATTACCGATACCTTAACCAACGAAAAAGGAGAACAAGTAAAATTAGATGCTCCATTTGGCGATGAATTACCAACTAAAGGCTTTGCTGTTGAAGATGCTGGTTACCAAGCTCCAGCAATTGATGGTAGTAATGTAAAAGTAGCTGTAGAACCTACTTCTAAACGTTTACAATTATTAGACCCTTTTGCAGCATGGAATGGTGCAGATTTTAAAGGTTTAAAATTATTAATTAAAGCCAAAGGTAAATGTACTACCGATCATATTTCTATGGCTGGCCCATGGTTAAAATTCCGTGGACATTTAGATAATATCTCAAACAACATGTTAATTGGTGCAGTAAATGCATTTAACGATAAAACAGATTCAGTAAAAAATCAATTAACAGGAACTTATGAAGGTGTACCCGTTGTTCAACGTCAATACAAAGCAAAAGGTATTGGCAGTATTGTAGTTGGTGATGAAAATTATGGCGAGGGAAGTTCGCGTGAACATGCAGCTATGGAGCCCCGCCATTTAGGTGTTAAAGTAGTATTAGTAAAATCATTTGCACGTATTCACGAAACTAATTTAAAAAAACAAGGTATGTTAGGCATTACTTTTGCTAACTCTGCAGACTATGATAAAATAAAAGAAGATGATGTAATAGATATTACTGGTTTAACAAACTTTACACCGGGTGTTCAATTAACTGTAACATTAAACCATGCAGATGGCAGTAAAGATGAATTTAAAGTAAATCATAGTTACAATGCTCAACAAATAGAATGGTTTAAAGCAGGTGGAGCTTTAAATATCATTAGAGCTAATGTAAAAGCTTAAGTATAAGAATATATAAATTTTAAAAAACCTCTACTAAGTTGTAGAGGTTTTTTTTGAAAAAAATTTTAACCCATATTTTGCAAAAGGGTTCGTTATGAGTCGGAATAGAAGTTCTATTGCAAATTTTGGGTTTAATTAAATAAAGTATGAGTAAAAAAATTAAGTTTCTAGTTGTTTTTTTAGTAGTGTTTAGCTTAATTACTGAAAGTTGTAAAACTCGTAAAGATTGTGGAGGAAGAAGAAAACGTAAAATTAAAACCCAAATGGGTGGTTATATGTAATACCAATGTGAATAAATAATTAGTCCAATATTTGAATATTGGATTTTTTATT
>CAZAPH010000082.1:1728-12545 GCA_964487105.1 uncultured Akkermansia sp. | reverse complement strand
TACCAACAACTGCTTTAGCGGTTAGCCATTTTTCATCAATTAGTTTTTGAAGCATGTCTTTAGCGTCTTTAAATAATTTTTTTGCTTCATTTCCTCTTTCTTTATCTTCTAAAATTTTTGGGTAAGAGCCTTTCATTTCCCAACTAATAAAAAAGGGAGTCCAATCTATGTAATCAATTAATTTTGATAAATCAATGGCATCAAAAACAGTAATGCCTAATTTATTTGGTTTAGTAATTTTAATTTCGTCCCAATTTAATTTTAGTTTATTAGATCTTGCTTCAGCCAATGAAATAAATTTATTTTGAGCCTGTGCATTTTTGTTATGTTCTCTAATTTTATCATACTCTTTATTAATTTCATTTACAAAATTTAGTTTTAATTCAGCGCTAATTAAATTACTAACAACAGGAATTGATTTACTTGCATCGTTTACATGTACCACAGGGTGTTTATAATGTGGTGCAACTTTTACAGCTGTGTGTACTTTACTTGTAGTTGCACCTCCAATTAACAAAGGAATAGTTAAATTACGTCTTTCCATTTCTTTGGCAACATCAACCATTTCATCTAAAGAAGGGGTTATTAACCCGCTTAATCCAATGATATCAACATTTTGTTTAATTGCTTCATCAAGTATTTTTTCTTTTGGAATCATTACGCCTAAATCAATAATTTCATAATTATTACAAGCCATTACTACTCCAACAATGTTTTTCCCTATATCATGTACATCTCCTTTAACCGTTGCTAATAATACTTTACCTGCTGATTTTGAAACAGAGCCAGATTTTTCGGCTTCTAAATAAGGTTGTAAATAGGCCACAGCTTTTTTCATTACGCGAGCACTTTTAACCACTTGAGGTAAAAACATTTTACCAGCACCAAACAAGTCTCCAACCACATTCATTCCATCCATTAAAGGGCCCTCAATAACATGAAGCGTTTTATCGTAATGTTTTCTACTTTCTTCAACATCTAAATCTATATAATCAGTAATACCTTTTACTAAAGAGTAAGTTAACCGTTCTTGTACAGTACCATTTCGCCATTCTTCATTTTTTTCTTCTTTAGCTTTTCCTTTATTTTTTAAACTTTCTGCTTTTTCTATTAATCTTTCTGTTGCGTCATCTCTTCGGTTAAGAAGAACGTCTTCTATTAATTCCAATAACTCTTTTTCAATATTATCGTAAACCACTAATTGTGCAGGATTTACAATTCCCATATCCATTCCATTTTTTATGGCGTGAAAAAGAAAGGCAGAATGTATAGCTTCTCTTACATGATCATTACCTCTAAATGAAAACCTCACATTACTTACACCTCCGCTTACTTTAGCAAAAGGTAAGTTTTCTTTAATCCATTTTGTTGCATTAAAAAAATCTAATGCATTTAGTTTATGTTCTTCCATACCTGTTGCAACAGGAAAAATATTTGGATCAAAAATTATATCCTGTGCAGGAAATTGAACTTGATTTATTAAAATATCATAAGCTCGTTTACAAATATCAATTCTTCTTTGGTAAGAATCTGCTTGCCCTACTTCATCAAACGCCATTACAATTACTGCAGCACCATAACTTTTTACAATATTGGCTTGTTCAATAAATAATTTTTCTCCTTCTTTTAATGATATAGAATTTACAATTCCTTTGCCTTGTATACATTTTAAACCTGCCTCTATTACATAAAATTTACTACTGTCAATCATTATAGGAACTTTTGCAATATCAGGTTCAGATGCAATTAAGTTTAAAAAAGTAGTCATTGCTTGAACTGCATCTAACATACCTTCATCCATATTAATATCAATTACTTGAGCACCACCTTCAACTTGTTCTTTTGCTATAGCTAAAGCTTCTTCATATTTTCCATCTATTATTAATTTTGCAAATTTTTTACTTCCAGTTACATTTGTGCGTTCACCTACATTCATAAAATTACTTTCAGGACGTAAAGTAACAGGCTCTAAACCGGATAAGTGCATTAGGTTGTTCGGTTTATTTAATTTATGTGGTTTGTATTCTTTTGCTAATTCTGCTATACGTTTAATGTGCGCTGGGGTTGTACCGCAGCATCCCCCAACTATATTAAGAAAACCTGCTTTTAAAAAATCTTCAATTTGGTGTCCCATTTGATGCGCATCTTCATCATACTCGCCAAATTGATTAGGTAAACCAGCGTTTGGATAGGCGCTTATATAAAAATTAGATTTTGTTGCTAATTCTTCTAAATACGGACGCATATCTTTTGCTCCAAGCGCACAGTTTAAACCAATACTTAATAAATCAACATGAGAAACCGAATTTAAAAAAGCTTCTGTTGTTTGGCCTGATAGTGTACGTCCGCTTGCATCGGTAATTGTACCACTTATCATTACTGGCATTTTTATATTTTGAGCTTTACAAACATTTTGCACAGCCATTAAAGCAGCTTTGGCATTAAGTGTATCAAAAATAGTTTCTATTAATAATAAATCAACCCCTCCATCAATTAAGCCTTTTACTTGTTCTGTATATGCAGTTACCATTTCATCCCAAGTAACAGCTCTATAACCAGGGTTGTTTACATCAGGCGAAAGAGATAAAGTTCTATTTGTTGGCCCCATTGCTCCGGCTACGAACCTTGGTTTTAAAGGATTTTTTAGCGTAAATTTATCAGCGGCTTTTCTGGCCACTTTTGCAGCTGCAACATTTAAATCGTAAACAAAATGTTGCATATCGTAATCTGCCATTGCAATAGATGTACCACTAAAACTATTAGTTTCAATAATATCTGCACCCGCTTCTAAATATTGCGAATGAATTTCTTCAATAACATCGGGTTTTGTTAAACATAATAAATCATTATTTCCTTTAACATCTTTATGAAAATTTTTAAATCGCTCTCCTCTAAAATCTTCTTCGCTTAATTTGTATTGTTGAATTAATGAACCCATTGCGCCATCAATTACTAAAACTCTTTTTTCAAGCTCTGTGTATATGTTTACTTTACTCATAATAATAAAAAAATCCCTTATGGTTTAATTGCCAGAAGGGATTAGTATGTTTAATTTATTTTACTAAAATTTATCTGACTTATTTATTGAAGTACTTACTTCATCACGATTTACCACCTTCTTTAATTAATTTTAATCATTTTGATTTAAAATTTTAAAAGGGTTGGGAAGACTTCAATGGGCGTGTCCCTCTGTCTTTCTGAATAAGGATTAAAGAACGAAGTACAAATTTAAGATAAAAATTCAAGAAAAACATAAAAAATTACATAAATTGTCAAATTATTAAACGGTTGAAAATGCTGTAAAAAAACTAATTTTTATAAAAACACTATAGTTTATTGAATTTGTATTAAATTAGATAAAAAGAGGTTAATTCAATATTTAAAAAGATTACAATGAAAAAATTACTTATTTTAATAATTTCTACTTTTAGTTTTTTGTTTAAATCACAACCAACTAAAAATGTTTTAACATTAATGGAAAAACAACAAAATTAATTGAATAATGCCAATATTGAAAATTTTATGAGTTATTATTGGAAAAACGATAGTTTAATGTTTATTGGAAGTAAAGGTGTAACCTATGGTTGGATAACTACTTTAAATAATTATAAAAAATCATATCCAAATAAAGAAAGCATGGGAGTGCTTAAATTTACGATTATACATTGTACACAGCTTGCTGAAAATGCAATATTTGTAATTGGAAATTGGCAAATAACAAGAAAAAATTCCATTGGCGGACATTTTACGCTTTTATGGAGGAAAATTAATAATGAATGGGTAATTGTAGCAGATCACACCAGTTAATGAAGCATATTGCTACATATGTTTTTGCTCTGCAACAAGAGGCTAATCCTTTTATAGAAAAACTAAATGCAAAACAAATAGTTCAACAAAAAAATTTAAAACTTTATAAATCTGTTGATGTTTTTGTGTTAATTACCGGAATTGGGAGTGTTGCTTCAGCAACTGCTGTTGGTTGGTTTTTAGCTCAGTATAAAAATGTTATTTTATGGAATATTGGTTGTGCAGCATCAAATAGTAATATTGGTAATTGGCAAAGAGTTGTTTGTGTTAAACAAGATAATAATAGTTTTTATTCAGAAATTTTATCTAAAAATAAAATTCAAATTAATAAATTAAACACAGTAAATGTTGCTTTAAATAAAGAACAACTTAGCCAATATAAAAACGAATTAGTAGATATGGAAGGATTTGGATTTGCAATGGCAGCAATAACCTTTATAAACTCAAGTCAAATTCAATTATTAAAATGGATAAGCGATGATGGTAATTTGAATTTTTATAAAGATAAAACTTGGATAAATTATTATACAGAAAAAATTAATGAAATAATTGAATTTATTGAGAGTGAAACCAATTTAATTTCAAAACATTTAAATAACAATAACATTTACACAAGTTCGTTTATTGATAAGATAAATGCTAATTTAAAACTTTCCTTTACTCAAAAAGAACAATTACATAAAGCTCTTGTTTATTATTTAAATTTAAACTCACAAGATAAATTAATTGATTTATTAGATACATTTTTAAAACAATTAAATATAAAATCAAACAAAAAAAGTAGCTTTATAGAGTTATTAAACCAACTCAACGGTGTTTAAACAATTTATATATATCGAAAATGAAATTGCAACTCACTTCAATACTTTAAAAATTATTGAAAAATTTAAGGATGCAAGCATAATTTATATTGATCATTATAAAGATGTTTTTAACCAGAGTGGATCTAACTGGCGATTACAAAAAAAATCACAAAAAATAATTCTAGCAAAACGTAAAGAAAATTTTTACTATAAAGGGTCCAATATAACGCCAAATTTTGGTTATGATAATTTTTATTATAATACTTTAGCACTAAATTGTGTTTACGATTGTGATTATTGTTATTTACAAGGTTTGTTTACATCAGCACACCTAGTTATATTTGTTAATAATGAAGATTTTATTTCTGAAACAAAAAAACTTATTTTAAATAAATATGAAAAGTTTTATTTTGCTCTTTCTTACGATACTGATTTATTAGCCATAGAACATTTGTTGCCATTTTGTAAAGAATGGATAAGTTTTGCTGCCGAAATAAAAAATTTAGTAATCGAAATTAGAAGTAAAAGTGCAAATTATAAAGTATTACAAAATATAACACCAAATAACAATGTTATACTTGCATGGACATTATCGCCAACTGAAATTATTAATAAGTTTGAACCACAAACTCCAAATTTAAATCTTCGTATTAATGCACTAAAACATTTAGTGGATATAGGCTGGCGAGTTAGAGTATGTATAGATCCAATTTTAAAAGTAAACAAATGGCAATCAGAATATGAAAAATTAATTGAAAAAATTAATTTTGATGTAGGATTTGAAAAGCTAGACTCTATTAGTTTAGGGGTATTTAGAATGAATAAAGTTTTTTTAAAAAACATGCAAAGAAATAGAGAAGATAGTTCTGTTTTATATTACCCGTATAAATTAAATAACGGTAATTATTCATATTCTGAAGATGAAAAAAATGATTTAATTAATTACGTTTTAAATGAAATTAAAAAATATAATAAAAAAATTCCAATAGAAATTATATAACTACAATGAATGTTTTAATTACAGGGCATAGTAAAGGAGTTGGTAAACAAATTACCGAAATCTTATTAAATAAAGGAGTTTTTGTAACTGGTATTGCAAGAACAGAAATAAAAAGTCATCAAAACCTTATCCAATATCAAATTGATTTAAGTAAAGAAACAGAAATACTTAAAATATGTAATATTTTACACAAAAATAAATTTGACGTAGTAATTTTAAATGCTGGATATAATTTAATAAAACCTGCCGAAAGTTATAGTTTAGAAGAAATTATTAAAATTACTAATGTAAATTACACAGCTAATGCACTTATTTTAAGAACTTGTTTACCTAATTTACTTAAACTAAAAGGTAAAATTATTGGAATTGGAAGTGTTTCTGGAAAAGAAATTACAAAGTGGAATAATTATTACGGATCTGCAAAAGCGGCTTTAAATCATTTATTAAATAATTATTTTGAACAATACCGCAAACAAGGGTTAAAAGTTACAACTATTATCCCAGATATTATAAACTCTGAATTTTATAACCAACAAGAGTTTGAACCAAGTAAAGATCCAGAAACTTATATCGCAATTAAAGATGTTTCAGATTTAGTTATAGATATTATTTTTTCTAATAAATCCTATATAATAAACGAAATAGTAATCAAGCCTCAACGTTTTGAGTTAAGTAGAAAAAAATAATATCAAAATATTTTAAATCTTTACTTTGTTTTCTCTGGATTTAACACAAATTGCTTGTATTCATTATCGTTAAAATACTGTTTTGCAAATTTTTTAAAATCATCGCTTTTTAATGAATTTATCCAATTTGTGTATTCGTTAATTTCTTTAATTGCTTCTTTATGAAAATCACTATGACTAATTAACCCTAGCCAAAAATTATTGTCTTTAAGATGTGTTTCTCGTTCTTTAATAAATGTTTCTTTAATTTTTCCTAAATTTAAATCATTACACCCGTTTACCTTAACTTTATTGATTTCTTCTTTAACTGCATCAACTAATTTAGTTACGTTATCAGGCGCACACGAAAAACTACAGGTATATTTAAAAGTGCCTTTAGGAAAATGTACAGATTCTGGCCAAATTCCCACACCATAAACACCACCTTTATCCTCACGTAGATTTTCTCTTAGTGTAATATTTAATAAGTTTGCTAATGCTCTCATTTCAAAACGATTTTTACGAGTATAATCACTCTCGCCTGTCCACATTAATTGAACGGTACTTCTTGGATTATTACCTTTTTCAATAGTTTTAATGAGTTTACCTTTTGGTGTAACTATAGAGTTTGCAGTAAAGGATTCATGTTTCATTTCGTTAGATATACCACCTAAGTAAGATTCAATAAGTGGTTTTATGCTGTCAAGGTTAAAAGAACCAACTAATACAAAAGTGAAATCAGAAGGGTCTTTAAAACGTTCTTTAAAAATTTGATGCGCTTTAAGCATTTCAATTTTATTAAGTTCTTGTTCATTTAAAGATTTACCTCTTATATTATAACCACTCATAATATATTGAATTGAATCATGAAATACTGAATTTGGATCATTACTCCTATTTTGTATAAATCCTTTTTGTGAACTTATAAAACTTAAAAATCCAGAGCTATCTTTTTTAGGTGCAGTAAAACCAACATAAATTAATTGAAACAGTGTTTCTAAATCTTTTTTATTACTTCCTCCAGTTATAGTTTCAAAATCTTTAGCCACGCCATAATTAACATATGCAGTTTTTCCATCTAAATATTTTTCAAGAGTAGTTGCATCAAATTTACCAAAACCCATCATTTCTTGAATAGCATTACTCATATCGGCGTTTTGATAATCTTTATCAGAATATAAATTTGTTCCTCCCCAACTATTTGCAGTTATTAAAATTTCATCATCTTTAAAATTGGTTGGCTTTAATAATACGCGTACACCATTACCTAAAATCCATTCGGTAATACCCTCATCTAAATTAGTTGCTTTAGTAACTTTTTGACCTCGAGGTTTTTTATTTACTAATGCTTCAGAAATTACTTTATCTTCATAGGCTTTAATATCTTTGTTTTGTTCAGCTTTTTTAAAAATATCAATCACTTCTTTATCGGCTAAAATTTTATTCCCATCTTTTTCTGCCATCATTAAAACGGCAATAGCATTTTCACCATTATTATTAATCCATTTTTTTGCTAAAACATTAATTTCTTCTAATGTAATTGTTGGTAAAATTTCTTTTGTTAAATTATATTCAACATCTATTCCAGGGTAAGCTACACCATTTAAAAAATTTTGAACTAATTCATTTACTATATTTTTTGATTCGGTATTGTTTTTTTCATTAAATGAGTTTTGAGCGTCATTTAATATTTGTTTTTTCTTACGTTCAAATTCCGTTAATGTAAAACCAAATCTTTTAACCCTTTCGTTTTCTGTTACAACTGCGGTTATTGCTTCTTCAGCCTTACCGTTTGGAAACATTGCAAATGCTGCATAAGAACCTTTGTTTCGAATTAATTCGTTAAATCCTGCTCCAGCAAATAAAAATGGAGCATTAGGTTTTTTTGAAAGTTCAGATAAACGCGCACTTAACATACCATTGTACAATTGTTGTTTAATATTTTCTCTAAAATCATTAATTGTTACATAATCCGTTGCTGGATGTAAATACATAAGTTGTAAAATGTTGTAAGGCGATTCTTTATCACTTGCAACAACTGCTCTAAATTCTTTTTGATTAGGTATTTCCCATTTTGTAAGTGGTTTAGGATTTTTAGCTTTAGGAATTTTAGAAAATTGTTCTTTGATTAATTTTTCTGTGGCATCAACATCAACATCTCCAACAACAATTATGGCTTGCAAATCAGGTCTATACCAATCTTTATAATAATCAGTTAAAAAATGTTGCTTACATGATTTTAAAACTTCTGGTTTACCTATTGGTAATCGGTTTGCATATCGAGAGTCTTTAAACATTGCAGGAAAAGTAGTTCTCATCATGCGTTCAAAAGCGCCTTGGCCTAATCTCCATTCTTCTAAAACAACACCTCTTTCTTTTTCAATTTCTAAACTATCAAAACTTAAATTTGAAGCCCAATCTTCTAAAATTAAAAATGCTTTATTAAAAATATCTTTTTTATCTGTTGGGATTTGAAGCATATATACAGTTTCGTCAAAACTTGTGTAAGCATTTAAATCTGGTCCAAATTTGGTTCCAATTCCTTCTAAATAATTTACTAAATCATTTTTCTTAAAGTTTTTACTTCCATTAAATGCCATGTGTTCAACAAAATGAGCTAAACCTTGTTGCTCATCTGTTTCGTTGGTAGCACCTGAATTTACTGCTAATCTTAACTCTGCTCTGTTTTCAGGTTGCGTATTTTTCTTTATGTAATACCGCATACCGTTTTGCAACGTACCCGTTTTAACGCTGGGGTCTAATGCTAATTGTTTAGTATTGTCAGTTTTTTGCGCGATAATTACATTACTTAATAAGCATGTAATAAAAAAATATTTTTTTAACATAATTTATTTTTAAAAATTAATCTGTTTGGTTTCAATAAATATTATTGGTAAATTTAACTATAATATATTAATGTAAGCATTTATCTTTGTATAAATGGCTGAAGTTTATTCGCAAATATTACAGAGTATTTTAAAAACTTTACCTGAAACGCCAGGCGTTTATCAGTATTTTGATAGTGATAACAATTTATTATATGTAGGTAAAGCCAAAAACCTTAAAAAACGGGTAACCAGTTATTTTACTAAAGAACATGATAATGGAAGATTACGATTAATGGTAAATAAAATTTCAAACATTAAAACTATTAAAGTAAATACCGAATTAGATGCATTACTATTAGATAACAATTTAATAAAAAATTTAAAACCAAAATACAATATTAATTTAAGAGATGATAAAACCTATCCTTGGATTATTATTAAAAAGGAAGCTTTTAGTAGAGTTTTTTACACAAGACAAAAAAGAAAAGATTCTAATGAATATTATGGTCCTTATGCAAATGTTAAAGTAATGCATAGTGTGCTTGACGTTATAAGGCATAATTATAAACTTAGAACTTGTAATTTAGATTTAAGTGAAAGCAACATAAAAAAAAATAAATATCGGCCTTGCTTAGAATTTCACATTGGTAAATGTTTAGCCCCATGTGTTGGTAAACAAACCGAAAGCGATTATAATACACAACTTTTTGAAGTTAGAAAAATAATTAAAGGAGATGTAGCGTTAACTATAAAAGAGTTAAAAAATAAAATGTTAATTGCCTCTGATAATTTAGAGTTTGAAAAAGCTAATGAATATAAACTTAAAATTAATGCCTTAGATAATTTTCAAGCTAAATCAACTATTGTACATCCGAGTATTAATAATACAGATGTTTTAAATATTATTAGTGATGAAAAAACGGCGTATGTTACATATTTTAAAATAATTAATGGTACAATTGTAAACTCACAAACAATTGAATTGAAAAAGAAATTAAACGAGTCTAATGAAGAGTTATTGCTTTTTGCCATTATCGAGTTTAGAAACCGATTTAATAGCTCGTCTAATGAAATAATTTTGCCCTTTGAACTTGAAACGAAATTAGAAAACATTAATTATTATATTCCAAAAATTGGAGATAAAAAGCATTTATTAGATTTATGTTATAAAAATGCATTGTTGTATAAGCAAGAAAAAGAAGCTCAACTTGCCTTATTAGATCCTGAAAAAAATACGGATCGTATAATGAATTTAATGATGAAGGATTTACGCCTGAAAGAACAACCTATACGTATAGAAGGATTTGATAATAGCAATATTCAAGGAAGTTATGCTGTTAGTGCTATGCCGGTTTTTATAAATGGTAAACCAGCAAAAAAAGAATACCGCCATTTTAACATTAAAACTGTTGATGGCCCTAATGATTTTGCATCAATGGAAGAAGTAATTTTTAGACGATACAGTAGGGTTGTTGAAGAAGGCTTACCCTTACCTCAATTAATTGTAATTGATGGCGGAAAAGGGCAATTAAGCGCTGCTTATGAAAGTTTAAAAAAATTAAATTTGATTGGTAAAATTGCAATTATTGGCATAGCTAAACGCCTAGAAGAAATTTATTTCCCAGGAGATTCTTTGCCGCTTTATTTAGATAAACGCAGCGAAACTTTAAAAATAATACAACACATTCGCGATGAGGCCCACCGCTTCGCCATC
>CAZAPH010000082.1:0-1718 GCA_964487105.1 uncultured Akkermansia sp. | reverse complement strand
AGAACTTAATTCAATTAAAGGAATTAGCGATAAAACCGCTTTAAAACTATTGCAAGCTTTTAAAAGTATTAATGGTGTTAAAAATGCAAGTAAAGCGGAATTAATAAATACTATTGGAAAATTTAAATCCGAATTAGTATTTAATTATTTTCATCATAAATAATTCTAAAAGGATAAAGTTGTTAATTTATTAGTTTTAAATACATTGTAATTAAGGAATACTTATTTTTGATTTATGGTAATTTTTAAATGTAGATATATTATACTCCTAAATTTATTTTGTGTTTATTTATATTCTCAACAAAATAATTTTAAATCTATTATTCATGAGCAACATGAATATTATAATAAATTTCAAAATTTTAATGATCATCAATTTGATTCTTTAAACCAAACACAAAATAACAATAGTAAAATTCTAACCACAAATCAATCAACCTGCACTTTAAATAAACGTGTTTTAGGTTGGCATCCATATTGGAATGGCACAACCTATACTAATTACCAATGGAATTTGTTAAGTGATTTAGTTTATTTTAACTACGATGTTAGTCCGAGTACGGGCAACAACACAAATAGCTCATTTGCGTGGAGTACAGCTAGTGTTGTAACCGTAGCCAAAGCCAATGGTACAAAAGTTCATATTTGTGCTACTATGTTTTCTGGTCACAGTACTTTTTGGGCTAGTCCATCTGCACAAACAACGTTTATAAATAACATTGTAAGTTTATTAAATACCCGACAAGGCAACGGTGTTAATATTGATTTTGAAGGCATGGGGAGTAGCGACAATGCACCCTTTGTCACTTTTATTACTAATTTAAATAACGCATTAAATACTGCAAATCCAAGTTACGAACTATCAATATGTTTATATGCTGTTGATTGGAGCAATACATTTAATATGACAGCTTTAAGCAATCAAGTAAATTATTTTACAATAATGGGGTATGATTATTACTATGGAGGAAGTTCGCAAGCAGGACCAACAGCGCCTTTATATAACTATCAAACAAGTTATAATTATACATTAGGCAAATCCATTACTTATTATATTAAACAAGGCGCACCAGCTAATAAATTGTTATTAGGATTACCATATTATGGTAGAGAGTGGGAGGTAACTCAAAACACTACATTACCTGCATCTACAACTGGGGCATTTAATGCTAGTAGAACTTTACTTGCAATTAGTACTGGTAGTAATTACACAACTGCTAATAAATATTGGGAAGGGAATTGTTATAGCCCTTATTATAAATTTACAACCGGAGGAAGTTTAAGGCAGTGTTGGGTTGATGATGCTTATAGCATGGACAGAAAATTTAAAATGGTTAATCAACGAGAGTTAGGAGGAATTGCTATATGGGCCTTAGGTTACGACAATGGCTTAACTTCTTATTGGAATTTAATTAAAGATAATTTTAGTAACTGTGAATTAATAACTTGTAATGATAGAATTTTTGATATGTGTGGCCCTGCTAGAAATTATTATGATAATGAAAACTATAAATACACTTTAACTGTACCCACAGGCAGTTTAGTTCAAATACAATTTAAAAGTTTTGGTACGGAGTTAAATTATGATTCATTATGGTTGTATAATGGCGCAACTACATCAACAACTGCATTAATAGGCTTTAATACCGGAACAGTATCACCTGGCACTAAAATTTCAACGTCAAACAGTTTAACGGTAAGATTTAAGAGTGATGGCG
>CAZAPH010000081.1:2489-12750 GCA_964487105.1 uncultured Akkermansia sp. | reverse complement strand
AACATTTAAATTACCTAATCCGTTTTTAGTATTGGCTACGCAAAACCCTGTTGAGCAAGAAGGAACTTACCCCTTACCTGAAGCTCAAATGGATAGGTTTATGTTAAAGGTAGTTATTGGTTATCCAACTAAGGAAGATGAACGTAAAATTATACAATCTAACTTAGCTGCCAATGGCATGCCTAAACCAAATACAATATTAAAGCCTGATGATATAATTAAAGCAAGAAGTGTTGTAAAAGATGTTTATATGGATGAAAAAATTGAAAAATACATTGTAGATATTGTATTTGCAACACGTTTTCCTAAAGATTATAAATTAGATAAATTTTCGGGTTTAATTTCTTACGGTGGCTCTCCACGTGCAAGTATTAATTTAGCATTAGCTGCAAAAGCTTTTGCTTTTATTAAACGCAGAGGTTATGTTATACCTGAAGATGTAAGGGCTGTTTGTTTAGATGTTATGCGACATAGAGTTGGTTTAACCTATGAAGCAGAAGCAGAAAATATTACATCTGAAAATATCATTACTGAAATTTTAAATACGGTAGAAGTACCATAATTAAATTAGTAAAAGTTCAATCATAAATTCAACTCACTTTAAATGGAAACTTCGGAACTTTTAAAAAAAGTACGGAAAATTGAAATTAAAACCCGAGGCCTAAGCAGCCAAATTTTTTCGGGTGAGTACCATAGTGCCTTTAAAGGAAGAGGAATGGCATTTTCTGAAGTGAGAGAATATACCCCCGGCGATGATATTAGAACAATTGATTGGAATGTAACTGCTAGATTTAGTACGCCTTTTGTAAAAGTTTTTGAAGAAGAAAGAGAATTGAGCGTTGTTTTACTAGTAGATGTAAGTGCTAGTAGTTTATTTGGCACAAACAATCAATTAAAAAAAGATTTAATTACCGAATTATGTGCCGTAATTGCGTTTTCGGCATCTACCAATAACGATAAAATAGGTGTAATTTTTTTTAGCGATAAAATTGAAAAATTTATTCCGCCTAAAAAAGGAAAATCACACGTTTTAAGAATTATTAGAGAACTATTAGAATTTAAACCCGAAAACAAAAACACTAACATTCAAGTTCCACTTAAATATTTAACCAATGTAATAAAAAAACGAAGTATAGTATTTATTTTAAGTGATTTTTATGCAGACTTAAATTACAATGACGCATTAAAAATTTCAAATAAAAAACACGACATAGTTACACTTCGTATAATTGATAAGCTCGAACAAGCTATTCCCAAAATTGGCTTAATTAAATTAAAAGATAACGAAAGCGGAAAAATTATGTGGGTAGATAGTAGTAGCGAAAAATTTCAAAAAGAATTTAAAATTGCAAAGCTAAAATTTGAAAATGAACTAAAAGATGTTTTTAGTAAAAGTGGTGTTGATACAACCAATATATATACAGGAGAAAGTTATATAAAACCATTAATGAATTTATTTAAAAATAGGTAGTGAATAAAATAATTACATATTTCGTTATTTTAATAGTTTTAGTTACAAAAATTACAGCTCAAAGTGTTACTGTAAACGCAGTTGTTGATAGTACAAAATTAAGAATTGGAGAGCAAGTTAAACTACACCTTTATGTAAATTATGACGCCAATTTTTCACCTAAATTAAACATTGAGTGGCCACAAATTGGAGACACCATAACAGAAAACATTGATGTAATAAGTGTTAGTACTATTGATACAACTATACCAAATAAAGCAAAACCTAGTTACTTACAAATGCATCAACAAATTATTATAAGTCCTTTTGATAGTGGTTACCAAGTTATTCCTTCTTTTAAATTTAAAGTAAATAACGATACATCAAATTTACATTTAACTCCAACCCTTATGCTTGAGGTGCATACAGTACCAACAGATAGTAGCTTAACAAAAACAAAAGATATAAAACCTTTATTTTCTGAAGAATTTAATTGGAAATGGTACAAAAATCACATAATTGCAGGAAGTCTTATTTTAATTACTATTTGTGCTCTAATTATTATTTATAGATATATACGTAAAAACAAAAAACCAGTAATAATTATAAACGAAGAACCTAAAATACCAGCACATATAAAAGCACTAGAAACTTTAGAAAAAATTAAACAAGATAAAATTTGGACCGATGGTAAATACAAAGAATACTATTCGCAAGTTGCTGATACAATTAGGTTATATTTAGAAGAAAGATACAATTTACCAGCACTTGAAAGTACAACCGATGAAATAATGTTTAGCATGAAAAGCCAAGTAATTGATGCGGTAAGTAAAGAAAAACTACAACAACTATTGCAATTTTCTGACTTAGTAAAATTTGCAAAAATGACACCAATTGAGCAACAAAATGAACAAATTATTTTAAATGCTTTTGAATTTGTAAATGGTACCAAACGAGAAATTAATACTGATAAACAAACAACAAATACTTAATGTTTAGTTATTTTAAAGATATTCAATTTGCTGAAAAACATTGGTTTTGGTTATTGTTGATTATACCAGTAATGGTTATTTGGTATATTTTAAATTTAAAAAAACAACAAGGAGAATTTAACTTTTCATCGTTTAATCTATTAAAACAAACTTCCGTTACACCAAAAGCAAAAATGCGTCATAGTCTTTTTGCTTTAAGAACAATAGCATTAACATTAATAATTTTAGCTATAGCAAGGCCACAAAGCAAAACCAGTTGGAAGGATAATAAAAAAGAAGGGATTGATATTATTTTAACAATGGACGTATCCTTATCAATGCTAGCTAAAGACTTTAAACCTAATAGATTTGAAGTAGCAAAAGAAGTGATGCTTGATTTTATAGACTCAAGGCCTAATGATAAAATAGGCATGGTACTTTTTGGGGGTGAAGCATTTACACAATGTCCGTTAACAACAGATCACAAAGTATTAAAAAATATGTTTCCGCAAATAAAAGCAGGTTCATTAGATAACGGAACAGCCATTGGATTAGGACTTGCTACCGCAGTTAATAGAATAAAGGATAGTAAATCTAAAAGTAAAGTAATTGTTTTAATAAGCGATGGTAAAAATAATGCAGGCGAAGTTTCGCCACTAACAGCAGGCGAATTAGCAAAAACTTATGGCTTACGAGTATATTGTATAGGTATTGGTTCTAAAGGTAAAGCACTACAACCAGTTGGTATGTATGCCCCTGGAGAATACGAATATGACTATGTAGATGTTGATATTGATGAAGATGTAATGAAAGAAATAAGTAATCAAACCGGAGGCAAGTACTTTAGAGCAATGGATAAAGTAGGTTTACAAGAAACTTATGGAGAAATTGATAAAATGGAAAAAACAATTATAAGCGAAAAAAGTTTCACTAATAAATCAGAACATTTTTTACCATTAGCAATTACCGCAGCTATTTTATTATTATTAGAGTTTATTTTAAAATACACATTACTTAGAAATATACCATAATGTTTAAATTTCAAAACATAATATACTTTTATTTACTAAGTGCAATACCACTTTTTATTGGGTTGTATATATTTTATGTATTAAATAAAAAGAAAAAATATAAACAAGTTGCTCAAACAAACTTTATTGAATATTTAACTCCCTTTGTAAGTAAAAAGAAACAATTATTAAAACTAATTTTATTTTGTTTAGCTTTTAGCTCTTTAGTTTTAGCAATATGTAATTTACAAACTGGAAGTAAATTAATAGAAGTAAAAAGAGAAGGTGCAGATTTAATAGTTTGTTTAGATGTTAGTAATAGTATGTTAGCGCAAGACTTATCTCCAAATCGACTAACACGAGCAAAATTTGCATTAGAAAAAATGATTGATAATTTACAAGGCGATAGATTAGGTTTAATTGTTTTTGCAGGAGAAGCCTATGTACAATTACCAATAACAAGCGATTACGGTTCTGCAAAGTTATTCCTACAATCAATAAACCCTGGCATTGTACCAGTGCAAGGTACAAACTTAGCTGCAGCAATTGAAAAAGCATCTGTTTCATTTTCTAATGATGAAGGGAAAAACAGAGCAATTATTATAATTTCTGACGGTGAAGACCATGAACCAGAAGCAATTGAAAAAGCAAAAGAGGCAAAAGAAAATGGAATTATGATTAATACAATTGGAATAGGTACACTTAATGGCGTACCAATTCCGCTTATTGAAGATGGTGTTGTAAAAGGTTATAGAAAAGACAAAAATGGACAAACAGTTGTAACAAAACTAAACCCTGAAGCATTAAAAGAAATAGCCGCTTCTGCTAACGGTGTTTATGTTCAAGCAACTCAATCTGATA
The DNA here is from genome assembly GCA_964487105.1 of uncultured Akkermansia sp. Classification (GTDB taxonomy): domain Bacteria; phylum Bacteroidota; class Bacteroidia; order B-17B0; family Aurantibacillaceae; genus Aurantibacillus. Next base: position 8,458 of record CAZAPH010000081.1, on the reverse strand, counting down.
TAGGTATTGAAACAGTTTTAGATAAAATTAATCAACTAGAAAAAAATCAAATCGAAAATAAAATGTACACCGATTATGAAGATCAATTTCAATGGTTTTTAGCTTTAGCATTATTACTGTTTTTTATAGATTTTATTATTTCTGAAAGAAAACGAGAATGGTTTAAAAAATTAAATTTATTTGAACAAAAAAATGTAGCTTCATTTATATTAATTTCTGTATCTATTGTTGCAAACGCTCAAAACGACTCAAAATTAATTTACGAAGGCAATAAACATTTTTACGATAGCAACTATACTGTTGCCGAGTTAAGATATAAAGAATCTTTGAAAGAAAATCCATTAAATGCAAAAGCAAAATTTAATTTAGGTAATACACAATATAAAATTGCAAATCAATTAAAAAAATCTAAACCCGACCCTTCTCTAAATAGCAAAATGACGCCAGATTCTATGGCTAACATGTTATTAGATGAAGCAGCTAATAACTATGCACAAGCTGCTAACTCATTTTCTAATAAAGATACATTACATCAAATATGGCACAACATTGGAAATTGCTATTTGCAACAAAAAAAATACGAAGAAGCTATTACAGCCTATAAAAAAGCATTAAAACATAACCCAAAAGACGAAGACACAAGGTACAATTTAGCTTATGCTTTAAAAAATAAACCACCTAAACAAAAAAATGGCGGAGGAGGTCAAAACCAACAACAAAACAAAAAAGAAGAAGATAAAGAAAATAAAGACCAAAAGCAAAATAATGCTCAGCCTCAGCAAGGACAAATGAATAAACAACAAGCTGAGCAACTCTTAAAAGCACTAATGCAAAAGGAACAAAAATTACAAGATAAGCGTAAACAAAAACAAGAAGATGCATTAAAAGCTAAACCAGAAAAAGATTGGTAAAAAGTAAATGAAAAAAATTATTTTATATATTTTAATTATTTGCAATTTATACAACTTGCATGCACAATCTGTTGAAGCACAGGTAAGCTCTACACAAGTTCAAGTTGGTGTACCGTTTGAGTATGCAATAGTAATTAAAACAAATGCCACAAGTTATACACCACCAAATTTTAAAGATTTTGATGTAGTTGGAGGGCCAAATCAAAGCCAAAGCACACAATATATAAATGGTGTTGTTTCATCACAATTAACATTATCGTGGTATTTATCACCTAAAAAAGAAGGAAAAATTACAATTCCAGAAGCAATAGTAATGTCTGGAAATCAAAAATTAACAACACAACCTATTACATTAGAATGTTTAAAAGGAAACGTAAGTAATACGAAAAAAGATGAAACATCAACTACAAAAATTGACGGCGCAGATGTATTTATAAAAACAACATTAAGTAAAACCAAATGTATTTTAGGCGAACAAATTACAATAGCTCAAAAAATTTATTCAAGACATCAAATAGTAGGTTTTCAAAAATTTGAACCACCAAGCTACAATGGATTTTTTGTACAAAACCAAGAAGTTAATAGTCAAGGACAAGTTATGCAAGAAAATGTTGATGGCGTAAGATATTTCACCTATGATTTATTTAAAACAATTTGTACTGCAAATAAAGTGGGCAAATTAAATATTGATGTAACCGAAGTTGATGTAGTTGTAAGGAAACAAACTAATGCAAAACCAAAAAATATTTGGGAACAATTTTTTGGAAGTGGAGGCTATGAAGATGTGCCTGTGAAAACTAAAAGTAAAACCATTTGTTTTGAAGTAATAGATTTACCTAACGAAGGAAAACCGGATTCATATAATGGAGCAGTTGGTAATTTTAATTTTAAAGTAGAAGTAAGTAGAACTGAAATAAAAACAAATGATGCTTTTAATTTAAAACTTATAGTTTCAGGAAGTGGAAATTTAAAATTAGTAGATTTACCAAAACCAAGTTTACCTGAAAGTTTTGAAAGTTACGATCCTAAAATAACTGAAAATAGTAACTCTAAAACTTTTGATTTTTTAATAATACCAAGAAATGAAGGAGAGTATAATATAGATAATTTAGAATTTAGTTATTTTAATTTAGAAACAAAAAAATACAATACTATAAAAGCAAATCCTATTAAAATTAACGTTTTACCACCAGATGCCAATTCAACTTCTGCAACTGTATATAATCCAATTAATCAAATAAAAGAAACTACAAATGATATACGTTATATTAAAAAAGGAAACTTAACTCTGGTGAAAGAAAATACTGAATTTTTTAATTCATTTATGCATATAAGTATAATTTTAGGATGTATAATTATTTTTATTACTTCTATTATACTTAGAAAATTATATATCAAAAATAACAGCAATATAATTTTAGTTAAAGAACGTAAAGCAGTAAAACTTGCAAAAAAACAACTAATTAGTGCAGAAAATAAAATGACTCAAAATAATAAAGATGAATTTTATACTGAAATTTTACTTGCATTAAATAATTATTTAAATAATAAATTAAGAATAAGCTCTGCAGACAATACAAGAGAAAATATTAAACAAATTTTATTATCTAAAAAAGTAAATGAAAACAATATTTCTGAATTAATTAAAATTTTAGAAACCTGCGAATATGCAAAATTTGCACCAGGGGCAGTAAGCGGAAATTTACCAGAGGTTTACCAAAATACGCTTAACATTATTACAAGTATTGAAGAACAAATAAATAAAAAAGCATAATGAAATTTAAAATAACCATAGTGTTTATTTGTTTACTTAATAGTATTAACGCAACAAATCCTATTATAATTGAAGCTGAAAAAGCTTACGATAATAAAAATTATAAATTAGCAATTGAAAAATATGAAGGATTAATAAATGACGGATTTAAATCGTTTGAACTTTATTATAATATCGGAAACTCATACTACAGAAATAAAAATATAGGAAAAGCAATATATTATTATGAATTGGCAAGAAAAATAAATCCAAACGACGAAGATATTAGAATTAATTTAGCTATTGTAAATTCACAAACAATTGATAAAATTGATTCAAAAGAAAACTTCTTTATAAATGCAGTAAAAACAAATGTTTTACAAAGCATAAGTACTACATCTTGGGCGTGGTTAACTATAATACTTATTTCAATTTCTTTTTTAATGTACTTTTTATTTTATTACTTTAATAGTTCTACTTTAAAAAGAATATGTTTTATTATTGCATCAATTTTTTTAATTTCATTTTTTATAACTTACTTTTTAGGCAATACAGCATTAAATTCTAAAATTGAAAACAAGTTTGCAATTATACTTTCTACTCAAGTAAATGTAACTAATGAACCTAATACTGTTGCAACCAACAAATTTACTTTACATGAAGGAACAAAAGTGAAAATTGTAGAAAGTAATACAGATTGGGTTTTGATTAAATTAGAAAACGGCAATGAAGGTTGGATAAAATTAAAAGATGTAGGAATTATCTAATCTTTAAAAATTCTTTTAATAGTTTTAAAAATAATTTTAATATCGGTAACAATACCAGCTTCTAAAATATATTTTTCATTTAATTTTAATTTTGCTGGCATAATTTCATTAATATAAGTTTTTTCAGGTTCGTTAGATTTTGCTAATAAATCATTTTCTTCAAAATACTCTAAGCTTGCGTAATCAGTTATTCCGGGTTTTACAAGTAAAATTTTAGCTTGTGATGTTGTATATAAATCCACATATTTTCTTACTTCTGGCCTAGGCCCTACTAAACTCATTGTACCTAAAAAAACATTCAACAATTGTGGTAATTCATCTAATTTATATCTTCTTAGGTAATAACCAATTTTTGTAATTCGCGAATCTTTACCACCAACTGTTAATAATCCTTTTTTATCAGAATTTATATACATGGTTCTAAATTTAAACAAATTAAAATTTTTGCCGTTTTTACCTACACGAGATTGAATATAAAATGCTCCACCTTTTGATTCGGAAATAATTAATATATATATAACTATAAACAATGGAAAAAGAAGAACTAATCCAACTAAAGAACAAAAAATATCAAATATTCTTTTTAACATACTTTATTAAGAGCACTTTTTAAAGCATTTACAATAGTATTTATTTGTGCATCTGTAAGATCATAAAATATAGGTAAAGTAATTTCTCTACTAAAATTAGAATAAGTTGTAGGGTAATTTGAAATTTTATACCCTAAGCTTTTATAAAAACTCATACTAGGTACTGGTATAAAATGAACATTAACACTAACATCTTGGTCAAAAATTAATTGTATGATTTTGTCTCTTTGTTCTTCGGTTATATTTTTAATTCTAAGCGGATACAGATGATAACAACTTTCTTTTGTTTCATTTTTTAAAATAGGTAATTCTACTCTATCATCATTTCCAAGTAGTTTATTGTAAGTATCTACTATATGTTTACGTTTTATTAAAGTTTCAGTATTATACCTTTCAAGTTCAATTAATCCAATTGCAGCGCTTAAATCGGTCATATTACATTTATAACCAGCTTCAACAATATCGTATTTCCAATTACCTTTTTGAGTTTTAGCAAGCGCGTCTTTATTTTGTCCATGTAAAGTTTTAATACATAAATAACTATATATTTCTTGATTATCGAAACCATCTGGTAAATTTAATGCAATTGCCCCTCCTTCTGCAGTAGTTAAATTTTTTACTGCATGAAAAGAAAAAACACTTACATCAGTTAAAGCACCTGCTTTTTTGTTATTATAAGATGAGCCAAATGAATGTGCCGAATCACTTAAAACTAAAATTCTATTTAATTTTTTTTGAATATTAGTTATTGCATTAAATTTATATTTATGTTTTTCAACTAAACTATTAATTTCGTCATAATCACATGGCATTCCAGCAAAATCAACAGGCATAATAACTTTAGTTTTATTAGTTATTGCATTTTCAATAGCCTTTAAATTTATATTAAAATCAGTAGGATTAACATCAACAAATACTGGTTTTGCTCCACAGTGTATAATTACATTAGCTGTTGCACTGTATGTATATGCAGGTAAAATAACCTCATCTCCTTCAGAAACACCAAACCATCGTAAAATTATTTCTAATCCAGCGGTGGCAGAGTTTAAACATAAAGTGGCTTTATTACCACAATATTCAGTTATTTTTTTTTCAAATAATTTAGTACGTGGGCCGGTTGTTATCCATCCACTTTTTAAAGCTGTAACTACTTCGTTACAAATTTTATCATCAATTCTAGGAGGTGAAAAAGGTATCATAATATATTTACTTGAGTGGCACCAAAGCCATATTCTTTATGTGAAGCATCATGAAAAGTAATGCCTTTAATGTGTTGTAATCTGTTAATAATTTCTGCTTTTAATCGGCCATTTCCTACACCATGTATAAAAACTATTTTTTTTAAGTTATTTTCAAATGCTTTATCCATAGTTTTTTCAAATTTTTCAATTTGAATATTTAGCATTTCAATATTACTTAATCCTTTAACATTTTCAATTAATTCTTCTATATGTAGATCAACTTCAAGTTCAAGTGATTTTAAAAATTCTTTACTAGATTTTGAAATTTTAGTATTTGATTTAAATTCTTTTAAAGCTTCTAGTTTAGATATTTCGATTAGGCTTAATTCCTGAACAATTTCTTCTTTATAAATAAAATCATCTTTTATTAAAAATGTATAAACTGAATGTTTAAACTCATCATGTTTTACTTTATCTGTTTTTGAAATTATTTTAGGGGAAACATTTAAAACAACTGAAACGGGTATTTGGGCTTTGTAATGTGTATTTTTATAAAACAAACATTCTATTTTATGAAAATTAAATTCATCAAAAAATTTTAGTTTAACATTTTTAAGAAATATTTTTTGATATGCTCCTACCTCACCATGTTTTAATGTTTGAAAATACGCATCATCTTTTATAGAGTATGTATATACTACGTTAAATGATGAAGCATTAAATAGATATACTTTATTATCTCTTATTAACGATTGTAATTCATGGTC
>CAZAPH010000081.1:0-2479 GCA_964487105.1 uncultured Akkermansia sp. | reverse complement strand
CAATTACAAAATAAATTGCATCGTTTAATTGTGCATCTACATCAAGCTCTATATTTTCAGCATATTTGTTAATAATTAATTCGGTATGTATAGGAACTAATTCTTTAATGAGAAACGGTATTTCAAAACCATCATGCATTTCAACATAAACAGAAGTTTGGTCTTTTATACGTGATACAACACCCTCTCCTACTTCATTTAAAAATCTAACTTTGTCGCCAATTCTTAATTTCATTACAACTGTTTTATATATGCCCCTTGTGTTTTTGTTGAATATAAACTTATGTCAAATTTACGACATAATTTTTCAATTTGTAAACTATTATAATAGTTAATACTTCCATCTATAATAACTTGTTTTATGTTTTTAAATTTACTTAAATTCTGTTCATTTAGCATAAAATTATTTTGAAGAATTAATGTTGTAATTTTATTATAATTTACTATTGGAATTTTATTTTTTTGTGCTAAAACAATTATTTGCTCATTTTTTGTTTTAATATAATTATAAGGTTTTATAATTGTTTTTGAATAATTAAAAGTTGTTAAATGTGATTTAAGATGATAGTTAAAACTACTAGTATCTATTTGATTATAATTAACCAAATTACCAGATTTAACTAATAATGTTGATTGATTAGGAATTTGATAAACTGAAATTAAATTTGAACTTTTAGAAAAATGAACTGTAAACAAATTAATTAATTGCCAAGAAATAATTAAAAAACTTAAACAAATTAAAAAACTATATTTTTTGCTTTTTAACAGTTCATTTATTAGTATAAAACAAGTAATTAAAAAAAGTAAATCGTAAAGTTTAAAATCAATTAAATCCAAAACACTACTATTATCAAACAAATTAATAAATGATAAAATAACTTTAAGTAAAATCGAAATTAATATTGAAGCAATTTTAATGTTTAATAAATAAATTATACATAATAAAAGTATTAAAGAAGTAAGTGGGATAATAACAATATTACAAACTATAAACCATAATGGAAATTGATGAAAAAAATATAAAGTAATTGGAACAGTTGTTAACGTTGCTGATATTGAGCTATAGATATTGTTAATTATTATTTTTAATAAATAATTATCAGGTAAATATATCGATTGTAATTTTGGCTGTATATAAATTAATCCAAACATTGCCCAATAACTTAGTTGAAAACCAATATCAAAGAAAAAATAAGGATTATACATAAGTAAAATAAAAGCCGAAAAACATAAAATATTTAATTGATTTATACTTCTATTTCTAAAATATAAATTCCCTATACCAACTAAGTTTAACATTATTACTGCTCTTAATACTGGTGCGCTAAAACCGGTTAATAATGCAAATAGCCATAAAATTATAATGCTTGTTATTAATCTAATTAATTTAAGTTTTTTATTTGTATCAATAATATTAAAAAAATAAATTACTAGTAAATATATTATCCCTGTGTGTAAACCACTTACCGAAAGTACATGTAAAGTTCCTGTATTAGAAAAATGTGAAATTGTTTCTTTATCAACATCATCATCATATCCTGTAATTAATGCTGTACATATTGCCGCATATTCTGATTTTAAACCTTGTTTAAATTTATTAATTATTTTAAGTTTACATTTTAATGAAAAATCAACAACATTAAAACACGGTTTAAAGTTTAAATTTGAAACACAAGAACTATCAACAAAAAATTGAAAGTAAATATTTTTTCGTTGTAAAAATTGTTGGTAGTTAAATTCATTTGGGTTTAATGGTTCTTGAATTGTTATTGGTTTTGCTATAAAAATAAAATCTTGCCCAATAGTTGGTTTAAACAAACTTGTTTTTTTTATGTAACAAAAACTTTTTTCTTCAACATTAATATATTTTCCATTTAGTTTTAATTTTTTAATAATTATTGGGCACTTGTATGTTTTAGGTTTTTCAGAAACAACATCATTTAATTGAGCTATAACTACATAAGCACTATCTTTATTTAAGTTATTGCTATAATGTTCAGCATTACTGTGTTTATTTTGTAATTGAATATTATAAAAACCACATAAAAACAATAATAAATCAGCAAATAACAAATAAATTATTTTTGTTTTTTCAGCATATTTAATTTGTAAAAAGAAAAATACTCCTGTTATTATAAATATTGAACTTAAAATAATAGGATTAAATTGAGTGGTAAATTCTAGTGAAAATAATATACCTAATACAAATGGTATTAATAATTTAAAAAAAGGTATTGATTTAAAAATGCTCAAAACAATAAAATAAAAAAATCCTGCTCAAACTAATTAAGCAGGATTTTTAAATGAAATCAAAGTAAATTACTCAATTATTAATTTTGTTGATAATTTAGCTCCATTATAAGTTAAGTTTACAAAATAAATACCTTTTGATAATGAATTATTTTGATTTAAACTAATAACATGTTCTCCTGGGCTATAAGTTGTAGTTTTAGAAGGTATCATTACTTTACCTAAAACA
>CAZAPH010000080.1:9187-12778 GCA_964487105.1 uncultured Akkermansia sp. | reverse complement strand
AGTATGTCGATGCCAATTTTAAAAGCCTTACTATTTTTTAGTAAGGCTTTTTTTTGTTCTTTTTTGGATTAAAAATATTTTTATTGATAGGTAGTTTATTAAAGATACTGATACTGGATACTGTATAAAAAAGATACTGTATAAAAAAAGTGTGTAAGCCACATAAATGCGATTTTTGTACTACTAAAAACTTAAATCAAAAAATATGGAGCTTATAGCGCTCATAAATAATAATTAGTCCAATAAATAGGACTGATTTTTCTTAGTGGCGGCATTACCATTGTAAAATTATAAAATAGTTTTGGACTCCTATGAATAAATTGTTATTAAGAAAGAAAATATTTTCCTTCAAACAGGCATAGTAAATTTCTATGCTCTGTTGTCGGGACAAATAATCGGGTACACAAATATAATCAAAAAAGTATTAAAATTTCAGACTCCTATTAGTAATCAAGTTACAGGTATCAATTAGTTTTAATTATAATGAGCAGCCACATACTATTTTAAGAACTTTCGTTCAGTCCAAACAAGTGGTCTGTAACCATTAATTTGAAATTAACTTTTTTATTTGTGTCATTTATATTTTCTGTTTTATTTTATTACTCCTTTTTCATACTCAATTTTTGTTTTCCAAACTGTAAATAATCTTGATAATAATTTTCGAGCTATAATTACAATAGCTCTTTTGACTGTTTTTGTTTTTAATAATTCTTCAAATTTTAGTGTAAGTGCGGGATCTATTCGTTTGGCTATCCAAGCAGCTTCTATTATTAACGGTCGTATGGTTTTATTGCCACGAGTTGTCATTTTACCTTTATACACGTTCTCTCCTGATGAAAATTCACTTGGACAAAGACCAATAAAGGAATTAAATTTTGTAAAACTTTCAAATCTGCTTATATCTCCAATCTCTGTAATCATTGTCATGGCAGTTATTAATCCTATACCGGGTGCAGAACTTAATAATTCATAAGTAGGCTTGTATTTTTCGCTTTGAGACAATAATCGTATTTCTTTGTTAGTAGTAAATAACCTTTGGCGTAAAATAAGAGTGTCTTCAACTAAAAGGTTCAGCATTAATTTATTGCCAGTATCTAAATCATTAAGGTTTTTCAACCAGGTTATAAAATTATTTGTCCAATAAGGCTTGTCGTGTTCGGGTGGTAATTTAATGCCTATTGTAAACAAACATGATTTTATTTTACTTTTTTTAATCTTTAAGCTTTCCTGCACATGCTTTCTATATCTTATTAAATTTCTATCGGCTTCAATATCCGGTTTTGGTATATAAATGGGCCGCAACAAATTTTTAGCAAATGCTTCGCCTATTCTTCTTGAATCGGAAGCGTCTGTTTTACTAAGCATTCCTTTATTGGTTTGAGGTATATCGGCTGCGTTAACTACACTACATGCTATACCCAATTTACTTAATTCTCTTTGGATAGAAAAACCACAAAATCCCGCTTCGTAACAAGCTTTATATGTTCCGTTGGGATAATTGTTATTTAAAAATTGTAATAATGTTGCTCCCTTCGACTCCTGATGAAAAGTGCGCACAAAGGCATCATTTAAATAAATGGATACACTCCAATTTTTTTTGTGAACATCAAGCCCAATATTTATTGTTTGGTTTTTGAAGTCAATTTTTTCTCTGTTTTTTTGTAGTTTTGTCATGGTCATTTTTTTAGAACATCAAATTTGTAGCTTTTTTAGACTACTTCCTGTTCTTTCTTAATGACCTTTTTTATTACATGGATACTATTTTATAATTACAATTGGAATTACACAAGAACAAATTATAACAATTTTATAAGAACTAGCTATAAAAGAAAACGGCTATTCCTTAATTTAAAAATTAGTTTTAGAAAACATAAAATGAGTATAGTAATGTGTGTTTAACACAGCACATTCAGATATAAAAAGTTGCAATCGCCTACGAAATGTTTTGGCACATTTAATCAAAAATAAATAATTATTTAGCGTATCCTGTAGCTCTTACTTCGCGAATAACGGTAACCTTAACTTGCCCAGGGTAAGTCATTTCGGTTTGAATACGTTGGCTAATTTCAAAAGCTAATTGTTCAGCTCGGCCATCATTTACTTTATCGCTGCTAACAATTACGCGTAACTCACGGCCAGCTTGTATGGCATAAGTTTTTTCAACACCGTCGTAACTTTGTGCTAAAGCTTCGAGGTCTTTTAAGCGTTTCATGTATTGTTCGGCAATTTCTCTTCGTGCTCCAGGTCTTGCTCCGCTTATAGCATCACATACTTGAATAATTGGCGAGTATAAACTAGTCATTTCAATTTCGTCGTGATGTGCGCCAATGGCATTGCACACTTCGGGTTTTTCTTTAAATTTTTCAGCCAATTTCATTCCAAGTAAAGCATGCGGTAACTCAGGTTCTTCATCGGGTACTTTACCAATATCATGTAATAAACCTGCACGTTTGGCCACTTTAGGGTTTAAGCCCATTTCGCTTGCCATAATAGCGCAAAGGTTGGCTACTTCGCGGCTATGTTGTAATAAATTTTGCCCATAAGAAGAGCGGTATTTCATTCTTCCAACCATTCTAATTAATTCAGGGTGAAGGCCATGAATACCTAAGTCAATACAAGTGCGTTTACCGGTTTCTATAATTTCTTCTTCCAGCATTTTTTTTGTTTTTTCAACTACTTCTTCAATTCTAGCTGGGTGTATGCGGCCATCAGTAACTAATTGATGTAAAGCCAATCTACAAATTTCTCTTCTAATAGAATCAAAACAACTAAGGGTAATTGCGTCTGGAGTATCATCAACAATAATTTCAACACCTGTAGCAGCTTCTAACGCTCTAATATTTCGACCTTCTCTTCCAATAATTCTGCCTTTTGTTTCATCGCCTTCTATATGGAAAACTGAAATACTATTTTCAATAGCAGCTTCGGTTGCAACACGTTGTATGGTTTGAATTACAATTTTTTTAGCTTCTTTATTTGCTGTAAGTTTAGCCTCATCCATAATATCTTTAACGTAGGCCATTGCTTGAGTTTTAGCTTCACCTTTAATACTTTCTACTAATTGTGTTTTTGCATCATCGGCTTTCATACCGCTTATTTTTTCAAGCATTTCTACTTGTTTGCGGTGCGATTTTTCTATATCCTCAGTTCTATGTTTATATATTTCAATTTGTTGGTTAGCTTGATTTTTAAGTTCATCAGCTTCTTTATTTTTACGGTTAAGGTCTTCTAATTTTTTATTTAGTTCACTTTCTTTTTGTTTAATTCTATTTTCGTTTTGAGCTATATGTGTATTTTTTTCTTGAACACTTTTTTCATGTTCTGATTTTAATTGCAAAAATTTTTCTTTTGCTTGAAGTATTTTTTCTTGTTTTGTGGCTTCTGCTTTAACTTCAACTTCCTTTAACATGTTTTCTTTTTCTTTGGTTGCAGATGCGTTTAATTTACTTCCGGCAATAAAAAAACCTGCAATTACACCTAAAATAAGTGCTGAGGCAATTAGTATTATTGTTAATATTTCCATTTTTCTTTTTTTTATAAAATTAAAAACTCACAAAATTAAATGCATAAATGAGTATAATTTTGTGCGTG
>CAZAPH010000080.1:0-9177 GCA_964487105.1 uncultured Akkermansia sp. | reverse complement strand
AAAGTATTTTACCTTTTACTCGTTGTTTATGTTTGAGATGTTTTGATTATGTTGACTCAACATTTCCTTAACATCGTTTAATACTTGCTTTAAATTGCTTAATTCATGTTCTGCAGTGGTTGCTTGTTTATATAGTTGGGCTACAAGTTGCAGCATAACCATTGCTAAAACATCTTTTTTATCTTTAATTGCATAAGTTTTTTCAAACTCTGCAATTTTAGTATTTATTAAATTTATCGCTTCTTCAATATTAGCTTGGTCAACTATATTTACTTTAACAGGAAAAGTGCTTCCAGCAATTTCAACTTTTATGTTAACTTCGCTCATAGCTAAAAGCGATTTAAATTAAGCACTTAATAACGCAATACATTTATCAATTTCACGCACCAAATCGTTTATTTGTTCTTTCATTTGACTACTGTCACTAGTTAATTGAGAACCGTTTGCTAAGATAATGTTTTTTCTGTGATTATTCAAATTATTTACATTAATATTCTCACTATCAACCTGTTGCGAAATTTCACTAATTACATCATTCATTTTAAGCAATTGGTTGGCCATTTGTTCTTTTTCACTTAATAAATTAAGTCTTTCATCGCTTAACAAATCAATTTGTTTAAATAATTTATCAATATAGGCTTCTTGTTGTTCTAATTTAGTGTTTAAATCTTTACCGTTGTTTGTTAAATTAGAGTTACTTAACTGTAATTCGTAATTACTAATTTTTGAATTTAATTCTGAAATGCTTTCGTTAAGCGTTCCAATGGTTAATTGCATATTTGCAATATCAGACAATAAATTGTTTTTTTCTAAAGTTAAATTCTCAAAATTATTTTGTAACGAATTAAATCCTTCGCTTGCAGTTTCTGAGTTAAGTAAGTTTAATTTTAAATTTTCTATTTCTGATTTTAGCAAATCGTTTTCGGCAGATAAAGCAGCATTTGTTCCAATTAAATTAGTTAATTCAAAATTTTTAGTATTTAAAGTTTCTTTTAAATCTTCTATTTTACCAATAGTTTTAGAGTTTAGTTCATCAAATTCAGCTTTAATTAAATCTAACTCGTTGCTTTTTATTTCAAAATTATTTTGTACGCTTTCAATTTCAGAAATTAGGTTATTGTTTTCAGTTAATAATTTTTCAAATTCGAAATGATGCGTTAAATTAGTTTGATTTTGTATGGTTTCAAAATCTACTTTTTGTGAATTAATTTGTTGGTTTAAATTATCAATGGTTGATTGTAGGCCTGCAATTTCGTTTTGTAAAAAAGTATTTGAAGTGGTGTAATTATCAACTTCTGTTTGTAATGTTGTTATTGTTATTTCGTTATTGTATAAACTTTCGTTGCTATTTTCGATTTTTAAATTTATCGACTCAATTTCAGTATTTAATTGTGAATTAAGTTGCGATAATGTTTGGTTGTTTGTAATAGCCTCATTTAATTTACTTTCGGTTTCGGCTAAGATATTGGTATTGTCTTCAAATAATTTTGTTATGTTTTGTAGTTCGCTATTTAAAGTTTCTATTTGAGTATTTAAAGAATTTACTTGTTCGGTTGCAGATAATGAAGTAGTTTGTTTAAAGCTATCAAACTCTTGCGTAACATTTAAATGATTTTGTTTTTCGTTTTCAAATTGAATAATTAATCCGGCATTGGTTTCACGCAATTCTTTTATTGTATTGTTATTTTCGCTAATAGTAATGTTTAGGGTATTAATTTCATTATTTAAAGAATCAGTTTGCAACATTAATTTAGTTAACTCATCGTTTAGTTTTGAGTTTTGTTCGTTACTATGAATTAAAGTGTTACTTAATTTTAACTCATAGTTGTTTATGGTATCATTTAAATTTAATTGATGGTTTGCTGTTAGTTCATCAATAATTGAACTGTGTTGAAATTTTAAATCAGTTATTTGTTGTTCAAACGATTGGTGAATAGTATTAGAGTTTTCTAAACTATTGTTTTGTAGGGTTGAAATTTGTGTTTCGTATTTTTCAATTAAACTTTGTTCAGTTTCAAAATTAGATTTTTTCAATAAATCTATTTCGGTTTGAAATTGAGTAGTTAAATTATGGCGTAGTTCTTCATTTTCTAATTTTAACGCTATAATTTGGTTGTTTAAATTATATTCAGTTGCTTCTAATTTTTGTGTAAACTCTTCGTCTAATTTTGAAAGAGTTACTTTATGTGAGTGAATTAATGTATTCAACTCATCTGCACTAGATGTTTGTAATTGATTTAAAGTTTGTGCATGCTCGTTTTTTAAAAAAGTAATTTCGGTTTCGTAATTATTTTTAATGGATACAATTTCATCTGTATGTTTTAAAATAATTGCCTGTTCTTTATCTGCAAAAGATTCGTTTATTAAATTTAATTCGTTTTCAAATTCTTGTTTAATACCGCTTTCTTTGTAATGAGAGTTTGATTTTAATTCGTTAATTTGATTTTGAAATTGTGTACTTATAGTTTCAATTTGTAAACTTGATTCTTGTTTTAATGCTATAATTTGTTGTTCGTATTGGTTTGAAATAGTTGCTAATTCGCCTTTTAACGACTCAATTTCACTTAAACGCTCATCAATTTCATCTTGTTTTAGTTGCAATTGTTCTTTAATATTTCCTCTTAATTCTTTAAAAGCGGTAAGTTCAGCTTTGTAATTAACATTATCACGCTCCATTACGGCCAACTTTGTATTTAAAACATCAATTGTAACTTGTAGACGTTTACAATCTTCTTCACGCATAATTAGCTGGTTACGGTATTCGCCTAATGAGCGTTTTAGGTCGATGAATTCTTTTCTTAATTGAATATCACTTTCTAATACCTGTTGTAATTCGGCTTTTATTTCTTGTCCGTTCATAAATTGAGGTTTGGTTTTTATAAAAATACAGAACTTAGTTACGTGTATAACAGTGGGTTAACACAATAACCAAACAATGTTTTGTTAATTGCGTTAATAGATATTAAATACTCATTGTTAATTACTGTTTTTGTTTTTTCCTTAATTATAAAGGGTTTCAGAGTTTTTTAGATAAATTTATTTAGTTATGATGGGCAATTAATATTTAAAATGGAGTGGAAGCAACCTTTGTTTTAATTATAAATTAATCTTCTAAAATTGCAACATTTTTAAAAAAATTATCGTATAAATACATAAATCTGTAAATCAAATGTGTTTTTTTATCGTTTTTATCAAAAAAATAGCTATTTTTTTACTACCTTTGTTACTTAACTCAACTTTAACCATTATACAATTAAAACATGAGACAGCTTAAAATTACCAAATCAATTACCAACCGCGAAAGTGCATCATTAGACAAATATTTACAAGAGATTGGTAGAGAAGAATTAATTACAGCAGAAGAGGAAGTAATTTTAGCAAAAAAAATAAAAGATGGTGACCAAACCGCTTTAGAAAAATTAACTCGTGCAAATTTACGTTTTGTGGTTTCGGTTGCTAAACAGTACCAAAACCAAGGGTTGAGTTTACCCGATTTAATTAATGAAGGTAATTTAGGATTAATTAAAGCAGCGCGCCGTTTTGATGAAACTCGTGGTTTTAAATTTATTTCGTATGCTGTTTGGTGGATTCGTCAATCTATTTTACAAGCTTTAGCCGAACAAAGCCGTATTGTGCGTTTACCTTTAAACCAAGTTGGTTCATTAAATAAAATTAATAAAGCTTATAGCAAATTAGAGCAAGAGTTTGAACGCGAACCTAGCGCCGAAGAACTAGCTGATATTTTAGATTTACCTATTGATAAAGTAAGCGATACTATGAAGGTAAGTGGGCGCCATGTTAGTATGGATGCACCTTTTGCAAATGGCGAAGAAAGTAGTTTATTAGATGTTTTGGTAAATTTTGATTCGCCAAAAGCTGATACAGGTTTAATGAACGAAAGTTTAAGCAAAGAAATTGATAGAGCATTAAGCACTTTAACTGATAGAGAACGCGATGTTGTAAAATTATTTTTCGGAATTGGTTTAAACCATGGTTTAACGCTTGAAGAAATTGGCGATAAATTTGAACTAACACGTGAGCGTGTTCGTCAAATAAAAGAAAAAGCAATTCGACGTTTGCGCCATAGTAGCCGTAGCAAATTGTTACAACAATATTTAGGTTAATTAATAAAACTAAAAAAGTTGCCCCATAAAGGCAACTTTTTTTAATAGTTTTCTTTCAATAATTAATTTTTATAAACACAGTTGATGCTTAAGAAATTTGTGGTGAGCGTAAAAACTCAATAAAATATACACTATTTCTTTTGAGGCATAATCAATTTTATTGAGTATGAAGAGAAGTTGCAAAGCTTCAAATTTTGTAGGGCTTTTAGTTCGGAATAGAATTTCTACTGCATAATTTGGGTTTAACTTTTTATAGGGTTTTAATGTATATATAGGTTTATTTACGGCATATAACTCTCTGACGTTTGGGGCTACTATTATTTAACTAATGAACAACAAAAAAGCCACAAGATATTTCTTGTGGCTTTTTTGTTGTTTAAACTAATTATTATTCAACAATTAATTTTGCAGTAGTTTTTTGGTTGTTAGCAATTAAGCTTACAAAGTAGATACCAGCTTTTAAATCGTTAACATTAATATTAACTGAATTTTGTCCTAAAATTGCATTGGTTACTATAGATTTTACAATTTTACCTGTTACATCAGTAACATTTACTAAAACTTTAGCATCTGTATTTAAATTAAATACTAAGTTAGTATTGTTAGATGTTGGATTTGGTATAATTTGCATATTAGATACCGAATAACCATTTTCTTTTAAACCTACAGTAGGTGCGTTAACATATATAATACCTGCATCAGTTACTGTTACAGCATTAAAAAAGTGGGTAATAGCAGCAGGTGTTACACAGTCGCCATTACCATTTAATGCTTGGTTGTTTGAAACTGACATAGGAATAGCCATTGTGTATGAACCAGCAGCAGTACCAGTAGTTACAGCTGTAGATTTTGGTGACATGTAATGGAAGTGAGCATAATTTTTAATTTTAGTGTTTAAGCCTAATGTACCTGTTGGTGCAGTTGCGTTCCACTCAGGACTTAAAGATCCAGTAGCAACATCTAATACACGAACTTTAATATTAGGGAAAGTATTCCATTTTTTGTTACCGTTTGTAATTAAAGTATCAGACTCTGCCCAAGAGTAATAAATATGGCTACCATTTGGTGTACGTCCTAATTGAATACGAGCACTTGAAACTACTTTTTGACCAGTACCATCAGCTAACCATGGGTTTTCATCCCAACCATGACCACTAGAACCTTGACTTGCTGAAGTAGCACGTGGAGCTTCAGTTGATAAAGAATCAATTTTAGTTACATTCCAACCTGTACCAGTAGTTGTAAAATCATAGATATAAGGACGTAAACCTGGTTGGTGCGGCCAATAGTATGAATCTCCACCATTTGTAAAACTCCAAATATAATAAGTTGAATCAGCATGTACACTAGAATGACCAACTATTGTTGTAACAAAATGTAAACGGTCATCTTTATCAACTATTGCATCTTGCCCTTCACCACTACGGAACCAAGGAACTGTTACATTAGTGTTAGACGATAATGCAGCAGGTAATTCATAAGGAATAATAGTTAAAGTAGGTGCTGTAAAATCCATATCAGGAACTGCAGCCCAACTTGCACCACTATTTGTTGTTTTCCATACTCTTGGCTGGATACCTTGGTTAACTGTAACTGTAGTAGTTTTATTTTGACCAGTAACAATTGCATAACCTACAGTACCTGCTTCGTTCCAAGCCATTAACACATCACTTAAATTAGTAAAACCATCACTAGCTTTTTTAAAGTCTGGGTATAATTCAGTACCAGTCCAAGTAAATGAACCAGCAGAAAAGTTACCAGTTGTAATATATAAAGAAGTATCACCAGGTGCAGCTGCTGATGAACCAGGGTTACTAGTTCCTACAGTAGCAACAGATCTAACTTTACCGTCATCAGTTACACAAAAATTATAACGGTTAAAATTAATACCTTTTAAAGAACCACCAGATGGGTTTGCTATAAATTGTTGACTAGCACCAGTACCAGGAGTGTTATTATAGTTTGCACTACCTAATTGTTTACTAGAGTACCAGTTACCTGTCCAACCAGAACCACCAGTTGTAGGACCAACACCAACAATGTAGGCATTGTTAATATTTGTATTTCCTGGAGGGTTGTAAATACCACCATTTGGATAACGTGGAAAATCTGTAGAGCTAGAACCAAAAGCTGTACTGTCAAATTGTGGAGTTACAGTTGAGTTAGCGTTTATTGCAATTGGATTCCAATTACGGATAATACGTGCAACCATTACACCTGAGTTATCTTCTCCGGTTGCTGTAATAGAATAAGTACAATATTTACGGTGAATAAATGAAACAACATCTAAATTTTCATCGTAATTAATAATTCTAGAGTTAGAAACCAAGTTACCATAAACGTTAGTTGAGTTTGCAAAAGGTATCCAAGTAATTGGAGTTGTACCAGTTGGCGATGATTTTAATAAACTTGGAGTTTGGTTTTGTAATGGTCCATGTGTATTAACAGGCTCATCGGCGTTATAAGACAATTCATTAACCTTTGGTGCTTTTGTTGGAGCAGCCGATGGTTTTGTTTTTTGGTGTTGTGCATTAACTGCAAATGCAGTAACTAATGCAGAACCAAGTAGTAGTTGTTTTTTCATGTTACTTGTTTGTTTTAGTTAATATTTTATTAAATTAAAATTGGTTTTTAATTTAGTATAACAATAGTTTTTGTTTATGTAAAAATACAAAAAAAAATTAATAATAAAAAAAAAAGCTACCTAAATTAAATTAGGCAGCTTTTTTAACAATTGTCTAGCAATTATTTTCCTTTGTTAACTGAACCAGCTAAATCAGAACCAGCTTTAAATTTTACTACTTTTTTAGCAGCAATTTTAATTTCTTTACCAGTTTGAGGGTTACGACCTGTTCTAGCAGCACGTTTAGCTACTGAGAAAGAACCAAAACCTACTAAACCAATACGGTCACCTTTTTTTAAGGCTTTGTGGATTGATTCGATTGTTGCGTCTAAAGCACGACCAGCGTCAGCTTTTGTTAACTTAGCACCTGATGCAATTGCATCGATTAATTCTGCTTTGTTCATTTTTTTGTTTTTAAGGGTTAAACTTTTGTTAATTGTATTACAAATGTAACACAGAATCCTTATTTGTCAAGTGTTTTAAGAATATTTTTACTTAATTTGTTGATAAATAGGCATTTTGTTAATAAAAATTGCCCGTAATGCCCTAAATACAACAACTTTTTTGTGAATAACTGCTATTTGTGTTAATAATCAACTATTCTAGCCTAAATATAGGATATAAAGTACATTATTTGCAATATGCAGTAGTTTGAATTTTATAACCTTTTAAAAAATCTTTAACCAGCATTCTTTTTTTACCCTCTAACTGTAACTCGTAAACCGTTAGTAGATTAGTTTTACATTTAATTTTTAAAAATGTTTTATTGTCGCTTATAATTGCACCTGTATTAAAAGTGTTATCGTCTAATTCAAAACTAGTTTTAAATAATTTTAGAGTTTGAACTTTATCATCATTATGAATTGTTGTAAATGCAGTTGGGTAAGGGCTTAAACCTCTAATAAAATTATTAACTATTTCAGCGTCTAATTCAAAATTTATTTTACAATCTTGTTTAAATATTTTTGGTGCGTGGCTTGCATTTAAATTATTTTGAATAACAAAAGGTAATTCAGAATTGTTTTTTTCGCACTCAATTATTTTTTGAATAGTTTTTATTACAAGTATTTTTCCTTCATGCATTAATTTATCATGCAAAGTACCTGCAGTGTCGTTTTGCAAAATATCAACTTTACTTTGAAATAAAATATTACCGGTATCAATTTCATGTTTTAATTTAAATGTTGTAACGCCGGATGTTTTATCACCATTTATAATAGCCCAATTAATAGGAGCAGCACCCCTATATTTTGGTAATAATGATGCGTGAAGATTATATGTGCCATGCTTTGGCATGTTCCATACTACTTCAGGCAACATTCTAAAAGCAACTACAATTTGTAAATCGGCATTTAATTTTTTTAATGTTTGTATAAATTCTTCTGATTTTAAATTATCGGGTTGTAAAATAGTTAAATTATGTTTTAATGCAAATTGTTTTACAGCACTTTGTTGTATTGTTTGACCTCGCCCTGCTGGTTTATCAGGTGCTGTAACAACTGCTACAACAGTATAATTTTGATTTAATATTTCTTCCAAACTTGCTACTGCAAATTCAGGTGTTCCCATAAAAATTATTTTCATTAGTTACTTAATTTACTATAGAGTATTAGGGTATAATTTAATTAAACAAATTTAATCTATATTAAAACAAAAAAAAGAGGTTGCTTATTAGCGCAACCTCTTTTATAATTTAAAGTAAATGCTTACTCAAGTACAATTTTTCTAGTTACTTTATCAACTTTATTTGAAATAGTGATAAAATACACTCCTTTTGATTTACCTGTTAAGTTTAAGTTAGTTGAGTTTCCGTTTATTATTTTTTCGTTAACAATAATTGAGCCTAAAACATCAACTACAACTACATTATAATCACCATTAGTTGGTAAATTAATTTTTAAATTACCAGTAGTTGGGTTAGGTGAAATATCAGTTAAATTAGAAAATTTAGCTTCATTTATTCCAACACAATTTTGTACATCAATAGTTTGTGTAGTAATTGATAATCCAGATGCATTACCTGCTCTTAAAGTAATTGTGTAAACAGCAATACCACTAATATTAATAGTAGGATTTGCAGCTACTGCATTTGGTAAAAACACAACACTTCCTGTTGGAGCAGTTGACCATGTGTAAGATATAGGCCCTGGACCAGAAGTAGTGTTATTAGGTACAATTGCTGCAGTTGAACATACTGTTGCAGGTATTGTAAATGAAGCAGCAGCAGTACAAGTATTTACAGTAATTGTTTTATTAACAACAACTGAACCTGCAATACTCGAAGCTAACATACTAACGGTGTATGTACCGCCTGTACTAAATGTAATTGAAGGACTAGTAGCGTTAGCATTAGGGCTAATTGTTACACCAGCAGCAGGTATTGTTGACCAAGTATATGTAGGAGTTGGTGAACCAGAAGTTGTATTTGTG
>CAZAPH010000079.1:0-13118 GCA_964487105.1 uncultured Akkermansia sp. | reverse complement strand
TTAATACTGTAATTGAACATAACCTTTCATAGGTTTAATATCATCAACTTTTAAATCGAGGATATAATAGTAAGTTCCACTAGGTAATAAATCTTTACCTAAGCTCATTTGGTTTGGTTTACCATCCCACTTGTTATCGTAAGGATTTTGACTATACACCATATTACCCCATCTGTTAAATATTTGCAAAGTAGCTTTAGGATAACTCTCTAAACCTTTAATTTCAAAAAACTGATTGTGAACATCACCATTTGGTGTAAATATTTCTGGTACTTCACCTAAACCTTGTAATACTTTTATTTCAATAGTTGCAGTACTTGTACAAGCCCCATTTTGTGCTACTAAAACAACCGTAAAAGTACCTTGAGGGAAAGTATTACTTGGATTGACATCATTACTACCAGATTGGTTATTACCAAACACCCAAGTGTAACTTGTTGCACCAGCGCTAGTATTGTTAAAATTAACAGTTAATGGTGCAGGCCCTGTTATTGTATTAGTTGTAAACGAAGCCACCACAGAATTAGAACTTACAGCAATAGTTTGTGTAGCATTACAGTTTGTTGCTAAATCTGTTACTATAACAGTATAAACTCCAGCAGTATTAATTTCAGCATTAGCGGTATTGCTTCCACTAACAATACCAACCCCTATCCAATTATAACTCACATTTGTATTTGTGCTTACAGCATTTAATGTTGTAGTTCCTCCCCCACAAGGTAATTGCCCTTGAGCTGCTGCAGTTAAACTTGGTGCTGTTGTATTATTACTTACATTAATAGTTTGAGTTGTTGAACAGCCATTAATTGTGTTCGTTACCACAACCGTATAAATTCCGGCAGTTGATGTAGAAATAGTGTTAGAGGTTGCTCCTGTATTCCAACTATATGTTGGACTTGATGCATTGCTACTTGCTGTTAAAGTAATTGTGCTTGTACCAGGGGCACAACTTATCCCTACACTACTACTTGATACTAATGATAAACTAGGAACAGCACTTGTGCCATTTACATTTACTGATAACGATGTGCTACTACAGCCTGTTAAGGTATTAGTAACCGTTAAACTATACGTTCCATTTTGATTTACTTGTACACTGCTATTATTTGTAGAACCAACAATACCAAGTCCTGTCCATGTGTAGGTTAAATTTGCACTACTTGGTGTAAAACTAGGGGCAATAGTAACCAATGTATTAGTACAAGATAAAGCTTGTGCTGTACCTGTACCTGCAACAAAACTAGGAGGCGTGGTGGCAGTACTTACTGTAATAATTGTATTTGTAGGGCAACCGTTAGTTGCTGTAATTACACCTGTATATGTACCTGCAGCACTAAAAGTAACGACACTGCTACTTGTACTTCCTACAATACCAGATGCAGGTCCCCACGTATAAGAACTAACAGGAACAGTTGAAGTAACGGTAACACTTACACTAGGACTACTTGATAAACAAGTAATACTTGGATTATTATTACTAAGGGTAATTACTGGTGCTCCGGCTGGCGGTGTAATAGTTGATACCTGCGCAGCAGATTTACAACCATTTGCGCCTACGGCAAACACACTGTATGTTCCTCCGGCATTTACATTTAAAGTATTTGTTGTTGCAGCTATTGTTCCGGTGCTTGATGACCAACTGTAACTACTTGCGCCTGTAGCACTGGCGGTTAATATGGTATTTGGAGGTGAACATGATAATGTGAACGTTCCTGGTGATAATGCCACAGCTGTTGGAATAACTGTACTTGCATTTACTGTTACTACTTGTGTGCCTTTACAACCATTTACGGTATTTGTTACCACTACTGTATAAGAGGTGTTTGATGTTGGAGATACGGTAATATTGTTTGCAGTTGCCCCTGTACTCCAGCTATAGGTGTATGCACTACTGGTTGGACTAGGAACTGATGTGATGGTTGCACTTGTGTTATTACAGTTTACCGAATTACTTGATGTAGCGTTAGGGGTAACTGGAGCGTTATTTGCGGTTACTATAAAATTACCATTTGCCGTACATCCGTTATTAAACGTAATATTATAGGTATAAGTTCCTGCTAATTGAGCATTAACCGTAGCTGTATTTGTTGCGCCTACTATTCCTCCTACTGGGCCTGACCAATTATATGAGCTTACCGTACCTGTTGTACTTAGTACAGAAGTAACAAGAGTACTTGTACAAGTAACTGTTCCTGAGGTGGCTGACGCGCTTACCGGAGATGCTCCAGAACTTGGGTTAATTGTAAATACCATTGTTGAAACGCAGCCTGAGGTAGGATGTGTTACATTAGCGGTATAAGTTGTTGGTGTAGTTACGTTGGCGGTTGCTGTATTTGTTGCACCTATAAAACCGCCTCCTCCGCTGGTCCAATTAATTGCTGAACCTCCTGGGTTTACACTTACACTTATTGCAACTACTGAACTTGATCCACAACCTAATGTTGGTGTGGTTGAGGAGTTTGCTGTAACAGTTGGGTTGGCAATGTTTTGAGTAACTGTTACTGTTCGTGTTGTTCCACTACTTGGGCAACCGTTTGAACTGTTGGTAACTACTAAAGTATATACACCCGCTGTAGCAACTGTAGGTGATTGTAATGACGATGTAAATGATGAAGGACCACTCCATAAGTAAGATACCCCTGATGATGGATTACCTGTTAAACCAACCGATGTATTGGTACAATTTAAAACACCACTTGGCGAGGCTAATGCTGTTGGTGTAATTACTGTTGTGTTAATGTTAGATGAAATAACTGATGTAGATGAACAGCCAATTAATGTATTTAATACACTCAATGTAAAATTTCCACCACTTGTACTTGTAGCACTTGTTGATGATGTGTTTGGTGAGGCTATACTAGAACCCCCAGGCCCACTCCAGGTTATATTATATAATGGTGTGTTTGCAGTAGTTGATAAAGTGATAGCTGAATTTAAACAGGTTATTACGCCTCCTGTACTTGGTGTATTGGTTGTTGTATTATTTATTGGCGCAATTGTAATTGTTGTATAATTTTTACATCCATTTATAGTTGAAGTTACACTCATATTATATGTGCCGCCAACATTTACACCTGCACTTACGGAATTAACTCCACTAACTACGCTTGGTCCTGACCATGTATAAGTAACACCGCTTGATGGACTGCCGTTTAATATTACCGTAGGTGTTGAACAATTTAGAACAGTATTTGCACTAATACTTAAAGGAGAAGGGATTGTTGTATTAACAGGAACACTTACTGTTGCCACATTTGTTGAAGTACAGCCAGCACCTGATGTAACAGTTAAAGAAAATGGACCAGGTCCATTAACAGTTGGGTTTGCAGTTGTGCCACCACTTACAATTCCTGATCCGCTCCAAGCGTATGTTCCTCCACCAGAACCAGAAAGATTACGTGTGGGATTGGCGCAGGTAATACTAGAAGGTGAAGTTCCTGCATTTGCTGTTGGTAAAGGATTTAAAGTTATTGATCTAGTATAAGTTTGAATAGCACAACCATTTGGCTGAGTAATACTTACTGTATAAATAGTGTTGCCAACAACTGTAGGCGTTGCTATAATTGTTGGGTTAATTGGAGAACTGCCGATTGCTCCAGAAGTACTTGCACTCCATGAATATGTTGAGCCCGCTACTGCATTAGAGGTATTTAAGGTTAATGTTTGATTTTGACAAATTGATCCAGCAGAAGCATTTAAAGTTGCAATTTGAACACCAGACATAGGTGTAACTGTATAATCACAATAGTTTCCCGCATAACCATCAATCATAATATAATAATCGTTTCCAACGGTTAAAGGAGTTGATGCGCCAATTGTAAAAGAGGTAGGAGCGGTACTTTGACTTACACAGCTAGATACAGCAGAAAATGTACTGCAATTAGATGAATTTAATAATGCCATTTGAATACCACTTGATGAAGAAGAACAATTTCCAACATTCACAGAAAACGTTGGTAAAGTTGCGTTTGCTTTAAACACAATCCAACTGTTATTTTCTATTGAACCGCAAAATGGCCCTGTAGGAAAAAAAGTATTAGGAAAATCATCAAATTCACCATTAACTATGGCAATTTGTTCATTATCTGCAGTGTACCAACCACCAGTGTTACCACAATATTGATAAGAATCACAAATACGTGTAGCAGAAGAGCAAATGTCTGAAGCAGGAGAATTGACTGCACAACCAAAAGAAGGACACCCTACAATTGCTGAATAACCATCTCCTACATTTCCATCTGAATTTGTTGTAAATCTTATAGTAATTACTCCAGTTGCAGAAGTAACAAAATTACCTAAACTTGTATATGTGTTTGTGAAAGATGCAAGTAATGGACCTCCTGTACCTACACCTTGATAAACTCGCACAAAATCACCTGTGTTTAAATCTAAATAAGTAAAGTTTATTCTAATAGGTGTACCTGGTGTTCCGCTTTGAAAAGTGTTATAATGATCATCCCCTTCACAATAATATACAATACTACAAAAAGGAAAATCATAACAACACAAATCGTTTTGCACAAAACCTTTACAGGTTGTAAATACACTTCCTCCTGGAGGGGATAGAATGTATGTTTGAGCGTTAAACTTAATATTTAAAACTAAAAAGAGTACTATCAAAAATGTTTTTGTAAATAAATTTTTCATAAATACAGTTTATTAAATGATTAATTTTTTCTAGGTGTTTTATTTTTAGATTCGTCTCTTTCAACAACTATTATGGTTTGATTTTTAATTTCATCTACAGAAATTTTTTTGCCATCGAAATGAATTTCATGTAAGTTTAGAAATTTCATTAATTGTGTTAATTGTTCCAATGTAATAGGATTTGTTGAAGAGAAATATATTGAACCAATTTTATATTCGGTTGAATATCCTTCTTTTATTTTTTTTAATCCAACAAATGAACTTGATTTATTAACATAGGTGTTAAACTCATTTTGGTTAACATTTAATATTCTGAAATAAAAGCTAGAATTATTTTTTTGATTTTTAATTCTTGGACTAAAAATTTCAGCAATATTTTGTTGCGCATTATAATACGAACATATTAAAATAAATAATAATAGTAATTTCTTCATAATAAGTTATTTAGAAAGTTAAATTTTGTAGAACTAAAGTAATAAAAAGTTAATAAATAAACAATAAAATTGTTGTAAATGTTAAATTTAACATAACTCACAAATAAACAATAGAGTCCTTATCGTAAGCCAAAACATAATTTTGTATTTGTAAATGCTCTAATTTGAGGGTATCAAAACGTCTAAAGTTATTTACAAAGTCCTCAATACTTTGCATTCAAATGTCATTTTAGTTTTTGATTTTTGTTAAACGAGACCAATTATATATTTGCGGTTAAATAAAGACTAAATTGGATAATAATTCAACCCCAACTTTTAAAGAGTTTTCATCCACATCAAAATTTGATGTATGAACGCTGGCAGTAATTTTTTTATTTTTATTTCCTGTGCCTTATCTAAAAAAGCAACTTGGTACTTTTTGTGTGATATAGGCAAAATCTTCTGCAGTCATGCGTAATGGAAGTTCAATTACATTATCTTTTCCTAATATTGAGATTGCTTTAGCTCTACACGTTTGAGTTAAGGCGCTTTCGTTAATTAAAAAAGGATAACCTTTTACAATATTTAAATAGGATTGAATGTTGTGTTTTTTAGAATGGTGGTTTACAATTTCTTGTAATTTTAGATGAACTTGTTGTCGCCAATTTTCATCCATTGTACGGAAAGTTCCATCTATAGTTACTTTATTAGGAATTACATTTGTTGCGCCATCACCTTTTATTTTACCAAAAGCTATAACTGTTGGAATATTGTTTTTTGGATCAATCATAAATTCCTGATTAATGTTTAGTAAAATTTCAGAGGCTATTATTAATGGATTAATATATTCTGAAGGCATTGCAGCATGACCACCTTTACCATTAATCGTTAAATACAATTCATCAGTACTTGCCATATACATTCCTTCTTTAAAACCTACTTTGCCAACTTCTAAGCTTGGGAAAACATGCAATGCTATAGCCTTATCTACTTTAGGATTTTCTAAAATACCTTCATCAATCATTAATTTAGCACCACCTGGTAAAACTTCTTCTCCGGGTTGAAATATTATTTTAACGGTTCCTTTTAACTGATTTTTTAATTTATTAATAATAATTGCCGCTCCTAAAATACAAGTGCTATGAACATCATGACCACAAGCGTGCATTACACCATCATTTTTTGATTTATAAGTTACGTTATTGGTTTCTTGAATTGGTAAAGCATCCATATCGGCACGTAATAATATACAGTTGCTTTTTGGATTTTGTCCTTCAATTGTTGCTACAATTCCGGTGCCAGCAATATTTGAAATAAATGAAATGTTATGATTTGAAAGTTGCGTTTGGAGATATTTACTCGTATTAAATTCTTTAAAAGATAATTCTGGGTTTTGATGTAAATATCTTCTTACATCAATTAAATAAGGAAATAATTCCGAAGTTAAATTTTTTATTTCTTGCTCTAAATCCAAATTATTTTCCGAGTAGCATTTTAAATCCAATTAAAATAATTATACCACCAAAAATTTGCTTTATTAATTTAGTATCGATTTGTACTAAAGTTTTGCCGCCAAAATAACTCCCTATTATAAAAGTAATTGCAATAAAACCAGCTGTTTTAAAATCAATAAAGCCAGCTTTATAATAATTGTAAGTCCCTAAAATTCCTATTGGAAACAAAAACATAAATAATGTTGTTCCTTGTGCTGTTTTTTGATTAAAGTTTAAAAGATAAACTAATAGCGGAACAATTATTACACCACCACCAATACCAATTAATCCACTAAAATAACCAGCAATTAAGCCTATTCCTAAAAGTATTACTATTTCCATATTTTAAAAATCTGTTGCTAAAGATAAATGAATTTGGGCTTTATCTGAAACTTTTAACTCATCAATTCCCCAGCCAAAATCTAATCTAACAAAATAACCAAATAATTTAGAGCGTACACCAAAACCAGTGCCAGCAACTAAGGGGCTTCGAGGGTTACTAATTTCAAGAATAATGTTTGTGCCTTGTTGATAGTAGGTTTGTATATTTTTTGTATTATCGTTACTTAAAGGATTAATTCCTGTCCATGCCATTCCAATATCACCAAACCCAATTAATTGAAAATTATTTAAAAACTCTGATCTAAAAGGTGTACTAAATAAGTATCTAACAATTGGAATTCTAAGTTCTGAGTTTATTACTAAAAAATTATTTCCGTTTCTAATGTTTTGTGTAAAACCGCGCATGTTTGTTGCTAGAGTTTGAAAGCCATATTGCTCTGGCCTTACAATATTAATATTATTATTAAAAGAAGGTAGTAACCAATTATCTACACCGCCTAAATAATATATTAATTTTTGAGTTCCTGCACTTGTTCCGCCTGCAATTCTGTTGCACCAAGTTATTTGTCTGTTAACCTTTAAATAATGTCTGGCATCAAAACCTGCGGCAAAAAAATCCTCACCATTAGTTTCTAAAAATTTCCAATATTCGGCAAATGCTTTAAACCTAAAGCCATTTAATATATTTAGCATTATGCTTCGGGTATTATCAAATACATATTCAGCTTTAGTTCCTACCATATTTTGATATAAGTTAGGAATTGGCAAAAACAAATCGTTGTTTGATAAAAGTACAAGCCTATCATTTCTATACAAAGCAGATAATTTAATTGCAGAAACTTCATTAAAAGGTATTTTCATTGAATATCTTGCAGTGTGTGTGTTAGATTTTCCGTAGTAACCATTAACTAAATTTGAATATAAGGGAACACGCCTAAATGTTTGGCGGCCTAAAACAAATTCATGATCTATTAATTTTTTCCTATACTCGTATTGAAGCATAAATTCGTTATCGAAATTAAAATTAAAACGGTAGCCCCCAATGATTCTATGGTCTTCAAACAAATCACTGATGCCTATTTTATTCATAATGTTAAAACCCGGATTTAAAAATATAGGAGAACCAGATGGATTAAAAAATTGATAGTTGTTATTTAAAAAAGAGTTGTCTAATTGGTTAACTATATAATCTGTATAAAAAGAAGTGTAATAATTTTTTTGAGTAGGAAATTGTAAACTTTTTTGTTTATTATTTGGTTTTAAGTTTATAAGTGTATCATTATTACTAGTTGTTAACTTGTTTGTTTTATTTTCAGAAGAAGTATTTTCTTGGGGTTTATTTTCATTTTTAAAGGAGTAATTATCAAAGTCAATACCATTAGAGTTTTTTTCTGTTCTTTCAACTTTATTTATTTCTTCAACAGGTTCTTTTATGTCTTTAAAATTTGTTGGGTCTGTAATTACTGGCCTAACAGATGTTTTAAACCAAGTATTTTTAGGTGTAGAAATTTTTGAGTTAATGTTATATTTAGGTAAAGGACTTACTAACATCATATCTTTACCATTTGCAAAAATTAGTTCTGATACATGTGTGCCTAAAAAATTTATGTTTTGTTCAAGAATATTTCTATCATAATTTGTAATTGGTTCAGATTTAAAAAAGTATCGGTAATGTTCAGTAGTATCTACAAAAGAAATAGTACTATCAAATGTGGCAATGTACCTGTTGTAAATACCATTATTGTCTGCTAAGTAAGTAACTATCTCTTTATTGTAAGATTGTGGCAATGTTTCATTAACATCAGGCGTGTTGGTTACACGTACAAGCACTTTACTAGTAAATGGATAAGGCGCCATAAACAAATCCATATTACGTTGTATTTTAACAAAATAATTAGCATCGTCTTTAGGTTTAATGGTGTCAAGTTCTCTATTACTTTCAAAAATAATTTGTTTGTTTCCTTTTACAAAAACTGGGTTGTTATCATCCCAAATGTCGTTTGTTAATTGCTCAACACCACCAGAGTTAATACTGTAAACAAAAATATCGCTTTGTCCTTTACTTTTTTTAACGGCACTTATGGCTAATTTTTTACCATCCGGACTGTAAGAGATTGAATTTATTTTTTCAAACCCAGTAAAATTTTTTGTTATTTTTTCTTTTGTTTCGATATCGTTTAAGGTTAATACTAATTGGTCTTTATAATCATAAACCATTGCAATTAAATTACCTTTTGGATTCCATGCAAGTAAGGGATAATTATAATCCTCTATCATTTCAACTTTAGGGCCGTACTTAAGTAATCTTTTTTGTTTACCAGTTTCTAAGTCTTTTAAATAAACGCGTAACTGATTAAGTTCTGTACGCGCATACGCTACCTGTTTACCATCTGGGCTAATTTTAACTTGATAATAGTGCCGAGTGGGTTTGTATTTTTTTAAAACGCTATTGTTATTTATTGGTGATTTTCTTGTGGAATCTTTATAAGCAAACAAACGTCTATTAAAAGAGTCGTTAAAATCATAAATAAGGTTATTTAAATTAATACCAAGTACAAAAAGTAAGGCGTTATCTGGGTTACGCGTTGCACGAGTCATGTGTAACAAATCTTTAATTGATGTTTCACCATACGTATCAACAATGTAATACCATAAACCATAACCGGCATTAATTGCCTGATTGCCTGTTAATTTATTAAATTGTGAATAATGGTCGTTTTTTACAGCATCGTATAATAAATTATCGCTGTAGCTTGTCCATCCTTCAGACAAATATTTTACTAACCCTTTAGTGTACCAATCGGGCACATTTAATAAAGTTGAATTTCGCCACATTTCACCAATATTTCCGCCATATAAAATTTGGTTAATAAAAAGTTCGGCAATGGCAGCTCTTAATTGTTTATCTAAATCAGCATGAGAACCATTAAAGTAAACAAAAAGTTTATCGCCAATTATTTTAGTAACACCACCTGTATTACTTTGTTCTGCTATACTTAGGCCAATGTTACTTTGTTTAAAATCTGTTTGGTTATTGTAAACAATTATATTGAGTTTATCTTGTAGGCTATAATCTAAACGTTTTTCTAGAACTGATAAAATTTTATCAGTTGAAACGCTTACGTATTTAGCTAGTTCAATTCCACCTTGATAGTTATAAACTCTATATTTATCATAATCTAAATAAGTCCAAATAAAATTTTGTCGTTGGATTCTGTTTTTACCAAAGTCCATTTGGTGGCCATAGTAAAACTGAGCATTAAATTTTAATGTTAAAAAAAGCAGTAAGAGTAAGGAAGAATTCCTTTTCAGCATAAAATTTATTTACCAAATAAAGGTATAAATTTAATTTTAATCTAACAATAAATCGTTATTAAATTCGAGGCCTAAATCAATATTAGTACTACCGGCAATTCCATTAATAGACCCTTTAATATGACTTGCGTTAAGCAGCACTTTTTCGAGTTGTTTTTCGCGTGCTTTCCAAAGTTTTTCCATTGCATCACGTTCTTTTTGTATCATTTGTTTCATACTTAAAAAGCCCTCTCTAATAGCTTGCCATTGTTCATTAAATTCGTTACTTGTTAAATAATTGTAAAGCATAGCCATTTTTTCGCCTTTATTTTCTTGGTTTGCATTAACTGAATGAATTTTAATAATTCCATCTCTTAACAAATAAGATAAAGATTTTATTTCGTTAAATCTACAAATCCAAACACCATCTTTAAATCCAAACATGGTCATATCTTTTGGCATAGCTTCAGTTACAATAACAGCAACATCAGCTTGTTGCAGCCGCATATCTGCTTTAGCTTTTTCAATCCATTCGTTAGCAAAGGCTTTAGTGCGTTTGCTTTCATAACTTATTTTGCCACAAATTTGTGCTACATTGTTTTTAACAGTTTGAATGCAATCAGAGCCTTTTGTACCTTTAGCAACAGGTTCAATTAAATCAAACGGATAGGTAGATTTAAGTAATTCTTCTAATGCAATTTCTTGCACCTCGCCTTGTAGCTGCATGCTTCCTTGTTCAATTTTTCGACGCATTTCTTCAATTTGTTTTTTTTGATCGTCGAGTGTTTTTTTGTATTCGTTAATGGTTTGTTGACTTTCAGTTTCTTTTATTTGTATTTTTTCTAATTCGTGTTTTCTTATTTGTTCAGTTAATTCTATTCGTTTTGATTGAATTTCTTTTTGAATGGTTATATCAATTTCGGCTTCTTTAATTTTAAGTTCCTCT
Source organism: uncultured Akkermansia sp. (assembly GCA_964487105.1). Taxonomy (GTDB): domain Bacteria; phylum Bacteroidota; class Bacteroidia; order B-17B0; family Aurantibacillaceae; genus Aurantibacillus. The sequence continues at coordinate 1,983 of CAZAPH010000079.1, read as the reverse complement.
TCTTTTTTTAAAAAATCAAGTTGTGTTTTTCGAGCGTCTTCTAATTTTTTTTCATTAATTTGTTCTTTTTCACGTAAAAGCTTCAATTCATTCTCATATTGTTCGGTAATACCTTTTTGTGTATCGCTTTGTACCTGTTTTTTTATACTAGTTAATTGATTAGTAAATTTTTCAGTAAGATCTTCTTCACGTTTTTTATATTCTTCTTCTTGTTTACGCTTCCAATCATCTAATTTTTGTCTAAATTCAGTTTGAATTTCAGCTTTCATTGCTGTATTTAGTTCAAATTCAGAATTACAATTTGGGCATTTTATTGTTGAATTAATACTCATAACAAATTTATTATTTAAGGTAAAATTATTGATTTATTTTTTTTATTTGTAGTAATTTAATTATTAATTAATGAAAACTTTAACAATTGTTAGGCATGCAAAAAGCGATTGGGGTGCCGATTTTTTGAAAGATATTGATAGACCATTAAATTCAACAGGGTATAAAGATGCTTATTTAATGAGTGAATGGTATAGTAATAACCATAGTTTACCACAATTAATAATTACAAGTACCGCAACCAGGGCATTAAGCACGTCTTTAATTTTTAATCGTACTTTTAATTTTGTTACACTCCCTTTGTTAGTACCAAGTTTGTACGAATCTTCAAAAGAAAATGCATTACAGGTAATTAAAGAAACAAATAACAACATTAATCATTTAATGCTATTTGGACATAACCCTTTTATAACCAATTTGGTTAACTATTTGTGTACAGATATGGATTTTGAAAATATTCCAACTTGTGGTATTGTTGAGTTTGAAAGTAAATGTGAAAAATGGAATGAGATTGAAAAAATTAAAAGAAAATTTCATCAATTTCCTAAACAGTTTTAAATATGAAAAAAAAATCATTACCGTTTATAAATAGAGAAATTAGTTGGCTATCATTTAATGAAAGAGTTTTGCAAGAAGCCGCAGATAACACAACTCCTTTAATTGAACGGTTAAAATTTTTAGGAATATTTAGTAATAATCGCGACGAATTTTATAGAGTTAGAGTTGCAACGGTTAAACGTTTAACTAAATTAGGTAAAAAAGCCGTTGAAATTTATGGCGAAGACCCTAAAGATTTATTAGTTAAGTTACAGCGTAAAGTAATTGAACAACAAAATAAATTTGAAACAATTTATCAAATTCTACTTGAAGAGCTAAAAGCAAGTAATGTTTTTATTGTAAATGAACAACACTTAAATAATAGTCAACAAAATTATATTAAAGACTATTTTAATAATGAAGTTGTTTCGCTAATTTACCCTTTAATGATTGATGATAACAAACCCTTTCCTTACATGAAAGATAAGGCAAGTTATATGTATATTAAATTAGAGTCAATTACCGGAGAAGGAAAAACAAAATTTGCATTAATTGAAATTCCATCGCGAACTTCTAGATTTGTAGTACTACCCAAACATGGTAATAAACATTATATTATTTTAATAGATGATGTTATACGGTTTAATACAAATTTAATTTTTAAAGTTTTTGGTTATAAAACAGTAAAAGCCTATAATATAAAACTAACAAGAGATGCTGAATTAGATATAGATAACGATGTTAGTAAAAGTATGATTGAAAAAATATCAAGTAGCGTTAAAGCTCGTAAACAAGGGCAACCCGTTAGGTTTGTTTATGATGCCGAAATGCCAAACGATATGTTAAGGTATATTATGCGAAAATTGGGAATGGATAAAAAAGATAATGCTATACCAGGAGGGCGATACCATAATTTTAAAGATTTTATTGGCTTTCCAAATTTAGGCGAATCTAAATTAGTGTTTAATTACCCTCAAACCTTACAGCATAAATTATTAGTAAATAATACAGGAACTATTACAAGTGTAATAAAAAAGAAAGATATTTTACTTCATTACCCCTATCATTCTTTTAATCATATTATAAATTTACTTCGCGAAGCTTCAATTGACCCTT
>CAZAPH010000078.1:0-13492 GCA_964487105.1 uncultured Akkermansia sp. | reverse complement strand
AATTTACTTTTTACCTTAAATATATACTTTAAAACCTCTGTATTATCAATACTTATACTAGATAATGTTTTTTGGCTAAGTCGTAATAATATATTACATTTAACATTTATTTTATATGTCAATTTTAACCAATAAAAAAATTCAAATGGTTGACTTAAAAAGTCAATACGAAAAAATTAAAACTGAAATAGATGCAGGGATTCAAGATGTAATTTCTAATACGGCTTTTATTAATGGTCCTGCTGTTAAGGATTTTCAAATTAATTTACAGAACTACTTAAATGTTAAACATGTAATTCCTTGCGCTAATGGAACAGACGCTTTACAAATTGCCATGATGGCATTAGATTTAAAGCCTGGCGACGAAGTTATTACCGCAAGTTTTACTTATGTTGCTACCGCTGAGGTAATTGGACTTTTAGGTTTAACTCCTGTATTGGTTGATGTATATCCAGATACTTTTGATATTGATGTTGAAGCTATTGAAAAAGCTATTACACCTAAAACAAAAGCTATTGTACCTGTTCATTTATTTGGACAGTGTGCTAACATGGAAAAAATAATGGTAATTGCTAAAAAATATAATTTATTTGTTATCGAAGATGTTGCTCAAGCCATTGGGGCAGATTACACTTTTAGTAACGGTACAAAAGCAAAAGCAGGCACCATTGGAACAATTGGTTGCACTTCATTTTTCCCAAGCAAAAATTTGGGTTGTTATGGTGATGGTGGCGCAATGTACACTAATGATGATGAATTGGCAAAAAAACTAAAAATGATTTCGCACCACGGACAAAGTGTGCAGTATGTGCATGATGTTTTAGGATGCAACTCACGCCTTGATACAATACAAGCTGTGGTGTTAAACGCTAAATTAAAACATTTAGATGAGTATGCTGCAGCAAGAAATTATGCTGCCAATTTTTATGATAAAGCATTTGCCAATCATCCAAAATTAAAAATACCTACTAGAGCTAAAAATTCAACTCATGTTTTTCATCAATATACTTTACAATTAATTGGGTTAGATAGAACAAAATTGCGCGAACAACTTGCTGAACGAGGTATTCCTGCAATGATATATTATCCAATTCCTTTACATGAGCAAAATGCATTTAAGAGTGATAGATTTAAGTCGGGTGATTTTCCGGTAACAGAAAAATTATGTAAAACGGTTTTATCTTTGCCAATGCATACAGAAATGGATGATGAAATGCTAAAATATATTACTGAAACAGTTTTAAATTTACTTAAATAAATTTTTTATTCTAAATAAAAGCAATTAAAATTAAATTATGAAAATTACAGTGGTTGGCACAGGTTATGTTGGTTTAGTAACTGGTACATGCTTTGCTGAAGTTGGTGTTGATGTAACTTGTGTAGATATTGATAAAACAAAAATTGAAAACCTTAAAAAAGGAATATTACCAATTTATGAACCAGGCTTAGAAGAAATGGTTTTAAGAAATATGCAAAAAAACAGATTGCATTTTTCAACTTCCTTAAAAGAAAGTATTATTGATTCTGAAATAGCTTTTATCGCAGTTGGTACTCCGCCAGGCGAAGATGGTTCGGCTGATTTAAAATATGTGTTAGCCGTTGCATCAGAAATTGGTGCAAACATGCAAAATACTATGGTGGTTGTTACAAAATCAACTGTGCCTGTTGGTACTGCCGAAAAAGTAAGAAATGCAGTTAAAAAAGAAATTGAAAAACGACAATCTAATTTGCAATTTTATATTTCTTCAAATCCAGAATTTTTAAAAGAAGGTGCAGCAATAGAAGATTTTATGAAACCCGATAGAATTGTTGTTGGTGTTGATGATGCAAAAGCCGAAGAGTTAATGAAAAAATTATATAAACCATTTTTGTTAAATGGGCATCCTATAATTTTTATGGATATTCCAAGCGCCGAAATGACTAAATACGCAGCTAATGCAATGTTAGCTACAAAAATTAGTTTTATGAACGATGTGGCTAATTTATGCGAAATTATGGGCGCTGATGTAAATATGGTTAGAAAAGGTATTGGTACAGATACCAGAATTGGCCCAAAATTTATTTACCCTGGCGTTGGTTACGGCGGAAGTTGTTTTCCTAAAGATGTTAAAGCTTTAATTAAAACAGCAAAAGAAAACAATTACAATTTGCGTATTTTAAATGCTGTTGAAGAAGTTAATGAAAACCAAAAAGAAGTTCTTTTTAATAAAGTACGCACACATTTTAATAATAATTTAAAAGGAAAAACTTTTGCTTTATGGGGATTATCTTTTAAACCTAAAACTGATGATATGCGCGAGGCCCCAAGCTTAGTGATAATTGATAAATTATTAAAAGCAGGCGCATCTGTAGTGGCTTATGATCCTGTAGCCATGCACGAAGCTAAAAAAACTTTAGGAGATACTATTTCGTACACAACAGATATGTACGAAACTTTAAATAATGCTGATGCCTTATTAATTGTTACCGAATGGCCAGAATTTAGAGTACCAGATTTTTCTGAAATTGCAAAACGCTTAACTGAAAAAACAATTTTTGATGGCAGAAATATTTTTGATATTAACGATATGAAAAGTATTGGCTTTAACTATTATTGTATTGGAGTAAAGACTAATTAATTTATAAATAGCAAACCATACACCATGTACCAAGTACAATAAACTCAAATAAAATATTGTATATTATTTTTTTTCTGTAATTTCTATTTTACTACGGTAAAATGCAATTTCATCTTTGTAAACATTAATAAGTTTTTGGGTTAAATCTTTATTATCATGGTATAAATTTTCTATTTGTTGGTGCCCCACAGCACTATCCTTTAAAGTTTGATTGTATATGGTAGTTGATTCTGTTTCTAACAATTCGGCAACTGACATTTCTAATACATTAGCAATTTGAACTATTTTTTCTAGAGTAATGTGAGTATCGTATTTTTCAATATAATTGTAACCAGAAACACTCAAGTTTAAAGAATTTGCCATGTATTCTAGTGAATAACCTTTATTTTTACGTACAGCAATTATTTTTGTAATTACTTTTAGTACAAAATCTTTGGGGTTTATTGCTTGTTTTTACTTCATGATTTTTTTTAACCTCAAAAGTAAAAATATTTCTCTAAAAGTAAAAATAATTCCTTAAAAGTGTAAATAAAAAATTTGAATTATTGATAAACTTGCAATATCTTGAATTCAACTTTTGGTGCGCAACAGTTAAGTTTTATTTAAGGGGCGGAAACGAAAAGCCTGCATAGTGCTATGAGTAGTGAAATAAAATTTTTTAAAAATGAAAAAAAATAAATTTGATGGTAAGTTGAAGCTTAATAAAGAAACAGTTACCAAATTAAATGATGAACAAATGGCGCAAATTAATGGTGGAGATACAAATACAACAAATCCTACTGCGAATACACGAAACTCTTGTTATTGTGGTTGCCCAACAACTGACCCAACTAATACATTAGCTGGTTGTACGGGCGCAACAGCAATTTGCACTACAAATTAATTTTCCTAAATTGGTTGTATTTAAGGATAATTTAAAATCTTGATATTAAAAAAATAATTCACACACTTAAAAGAATTATTTTAAAATTTTGGTTAACTTTATTTACAACCATTTTTATATGACCGCAAGAATTATATTGGTTAGTTTCATGCTTACATTTGTTACAATTGGATATTCTCAAAACTATACAAGCGAGAGACCATATAAATTTATTTTCAAAACAAATAATGGAGATTCAATCACAAAATTTTATTTAATTATAAAAAATATTGATACAAGAATTGAAAGTAATTATTTTAAAATAGATTCTAAAATCATGCTAGACACTGCAAAGCTTCAATATTTAAAGTTTTTTGTAACAGGTTATAAACAAATATATATTAGTAAATCAGAATTAACAAAAATAATTAATAAAAAGTTTCAAAAGAATATCATTATTGATTTAATTAATTATGAATTTAATTTATCTGAAATTGAGGTAACAACAAAACACTCTATGCCGTTTTACCAAAAATACAAATTAGAAGTAGTTGATTATGAATTAATGGATAATGGAGATATTTTAATGCTGACAGAACAAAATATCTATTTAATTGATAAATCGGATTCTGTACGAATAAAATTTAATAATGCGATTAAAGCAGACTCAATTCTAAAAACATGTGGAGGATTAATTTTTTTAAAAGCGAAAAATCAATTTTATCCACTTAGTTTGAAAAGAAATGAGATGATAATAGGAAATTTGCCAATTGAAAAAAAACTACTTTTTGGGGAAAATTTTAGATGTGTATGTTCTGATAAAAATATTAGAGTTTGGCAAAACTATAGTTATAATGGGCAAAAATTATTGTATAGAATAGAAACAGTAACTTATCCTAAGAGGATATTTGATTTTTATACCACAACCAATGAAGATTTGAATTTATTGATAAATAAAATAAGTCGTGAAATTGACACAGCTATTACAGCAGATAAAATGGGAGAAATTAATTATCAACAAAATAAAAAAATTAAAAATAAAGATCAAAAAAGGTGGCAATTAAACGCAAATATTAAAAAGGAAATTTATTGCCCGATTTTTCTAAGTAATGATACTATAAATATTTTTGACACTAATAAGAAAATCATTTTAAGGTATAAATATTTTATTTCAGATTCAATCATAAATTTTGAAACAGTCTTTAAAGACTCAATGACTTTTTTTAATCAAAAAACGTTTCAAAATATAATTATTCATGATAGTCAAAATAGTAATTTCTATGCATTATATAGAAGTGAAGGGTTGAAACTAATGCAGATTAGGACTGAAAATAATTTAAAATTATATAATTATACATTTCCAAAGGATCATTATTTCATTGAAAAAATTAAAGTAAGAAACAATCGGGTATATTATTTGTGGCGTAATAGAAGTGACCGATTTAATTATAGAACTCTATATTATATACAAAATTAATCCGTTCTAAAATGTGGAATTCAGTTATTAATGACTTAAATATTAAAAAAAATATAGAAAATAAAATATTTGAAATTAATAATGTTTTGTTAGAAAATTTACCTAGTGAACAAGATTTTTCTCTAATTGGTCACTTTGGAGGGCATATTTTATTTAATTCTTACTACACTTTGCTAAATAAAAACATTTCAAAGAATGAATATGTTGAAAGCCAAATAAATAAAAAAAATATACAAATAAATAACATTAAATCTTTAAAGTATTCGAATGGATTATTTGGCTATTTATACTTAGCAGAATATTTAAATAAAGAAAAATTTATAAAATTTAAAAAAGAATATTTTTCAGTTGATTTAGATTTATTTGACAAATTGATATTAGATGATAAACTTGATTTTCTACATGGTAGTGTAGGCTTCGTAAATTATTTAACAGCAATTGATTCTAATAAAGCAAACGTATTAATTTTTAAATGGATAAACTTTATTAAAAGCAGAGGCTATCAAAAAAATGATAAGATAGAATGGAAAGTTAAATATGGGTTAAATGATAATGATTATGGATTGTGTTTTGGGTTGTCACACGGTGTACCTGCAATTTTATTGGTTTTATTAAAAATTGCGAGTAAATTTAATGATAAGGCAACTGAAAAACTATTATCAACCGTTATTAACGGTATGATGGAATATTTAAGTTTTGCTGATAAAAGTTTTTTTCCACTATTTGAAACTAGAAATGAAGGACTAATTCGAAATGATAGAATAGGTTGGTGTTATGGGGATGTAAGTTGTGCGTATTCTATTATGTTAGTTGGTATATTTTTAAACAATGAAGAATTTATAAAAATATCGAAAACAATTTTATTACATTATTGTAAAATGTCAAATGAATTAACTTCAAAAATTATTGACCCGGACTTTTGTCATGGAACAATCGGAATTGCACATATATATTCAAGAGTATATAATATAATGCATGAAGATATTTATAAGGAAACCGCTCAATTTTGGTATAATCAGACACTTTCAAAATCAAATTTCGCTAATGGTGTAGCAGGGTTTATGCACTATGATTCTTTTTCGAATAGTTATAAACCAAATTTGAGTTTATTGGAAGGTATTTCAGGTATAGGATTATCATTTATATCGTCTATTAGTAATATCGAACCAAGATGGGATAAATGCCTTTTACTGAGTTAACAATGAAATATTTTGAAAATATAATTTATAGAACTCCAATTTTTCCAACAAACATTGTTGATTTGAATTATGATATCGAAGAAGCTTTATATTTATCTTCACCTACTTTGATTTCAGAGCTAAATAAATTTAATAATAAAAAACATAAAATTGATTCTAAAATAAAAATATCAATTTATAAATACTTAACACGTGCCTCACACAGATGCACTCCTTTTGGTTTATTTGCAGGCTTAAGTATAGGAAAGTGGGGTAATAATAATAATATTGTTTTCGATTCCGAGATAAAAAATACAATTGTGCGTAAAACACGCTTGGATATGAATGTATTATATTCATTGGCACAAGAATTAGTCAAATCAGAATACATCAAACCGTATTTAAAATTTTATCCTAATACAAGTATTTATCTAATCGGTGAAAATTACAGATATGTGGAATACTATTATTCCAATAATCGACGTTTTCATAAAATCAATAAAGTTGATTTTTCGGAATACATACATAACATTTTAAATGCTTGTAAAACAGGATTAACCCAACAGCAAATTTCAAATTTATTAATTGAAGAAAGTATTGACGAACTAGAAGCGAATGACTTTGTAAATGAATTAATTACAGCACAACTACTTGTCAACGAATTGGAGCCAACGCTTACTGGTACAGATTATTTTAATGTGCTACTTTTTCATTTACAAAAAATAAACACATTACATCAAAGTGATGAACTAGAACATTTACTTTCAATTTTACTAAATGTAGAAATTTTAATTAAAAACCTCGATACAAATGTTTTAAATGATATTGAGGCCTATAAAACTATTTTTAATCAATTAAAACAAATTTTGCCTAATTTGAATGAAACAAATCTGTTTCAAACTGATTTATACAAAAAAACAATTCATAATTCATTAAATTCAAATATACAAAAACAAATAAACAACGCTATTTCTTTTTTAAACAAAATATATCCACTAACTATCAATCAACGCTTGGAAGATTTCAAAAAACGGTTTTATGAGCGTTATGAAGATTATGAAATACCTTTGTCAATTGCACTTGATACCGAATCGGGGGTTGGTTATCCAAATAAAGACAATAATGGGATAAATGAGTTAATTGAAGATGTTTATACTCCAAACGAAAATAATGAAACAACTATAAAATGGAATTTGTTGCAATCACATCTTTTAAAATTAATTACAGACAGTATTAAACATAAAAAAAAGATAATACAAATTACAGAAAAGGATTTTAAAGGAATTGATTTTTCAAAAAGTGAATTGCCTTTGTCTTTTACTATAATGTTTAAAGTAATTGATTCGGAAACAAATAAAATAGAAATAAACGGGTTTGGAGGAAGCAGTGCTGTAAATTTATTGGGGCGTTTTGCGGGCGGTGATACAGAACTTGAAAATATTGTATTGCAAATAACTGATTTTGAGCAACAACAAATGCCAGATAAAATTTTGGCTGAAATTGTACACTTACCCGAAAGTAGAACAGGTAATATTTTAGCCCGACCATGTGTTAGAAAATATGAAATACCCTACTTAGCAAAAAGTTCGGTTGATGATGAATTTCAAATTAAGATGGAGGATTTGTTTTTAAAAATTGTAAATAATAAAATTATTCTTTTTGATAAACGCTTAAAAAAAGAAATTATTCCTCGCCTTGGAAATGCTCATAATTATAGTTATAACAGTTTACCTGTCTATCATTTTTTATGTGATATGCAAACGCAATATTTTTCTAAATTTTCATTAGGGTTTAATTGGGGAGAATTGTCAAATCAATTTAATTTTTTCCCAAGAGTTGAATATCAAAATGTCATTTTAAGTTCTGCAAAATGGCAGCTCATTAAACCAGATTTAGAACTATTGCAAGATAAGAAAAAAACAGACGTTGAAAAGCATAAGTATTTTTTTGAATTAAAACAACGAATAGAATTACCCGACAGATTTATTGTAGCAGAAGGAGATAATGAATTATTGATAGATACAGGCAATCCCATAGCTGTTGATACTTTTATAGACCTTATTAAAAATAAAAACACTATTACACTTGAAGAATATTTATTTGACGAGAAAAATGCTTTAGTAAAAGATAGTGATGGTAATAGTTACACAAATGAGTGTATTGCTATTGTATTGAATGAAAACAATTTAGCAAAAAATAATGTGAATTATAGTATAAATACAAATAATTCAAAAAGTATTTTTTCGATTGGGAGCGATTGGTTGTATTATAAAATATATTGCGGAGTAAAAACAGCAGATTATATACTTTCAGAAAAAATACGAGAAATAACTCAACAACTTTTAAAGAAAAAAATAATTGATAAGTGGTTTTTTATTCGCTATGCCGACCCTGATAATCATTTACGTTTTAGAATACATATTACTGATTTTAACAAATACAACGAAGTAATAATTCTTATCCATAATACTTTAGAACCATTGATAAATCAACACTTTATAGCAAAAATCCAAACTGATACTTACAAAAGAGAATTAAATCGCTACGGTGACATCAGTATTGATTTAGCTGAAAGTTTATTTTTTTACGATAGTGTTTTTGTAGCAAATATGCTTAATTTATTAGACGCTGAAAGTGGAGGAACTATACGTTGGCAAATAGCAATCCGTTCGGTAGATGCCTTTTTGAGCGATTTTGATTTTTCGTTAGAAGACAAACAAAAGTGGGTAGAACAATTTAGCCATTCATTTTTTAATGAACATGGAGGGAAAAAGGAATTAAGGGTATTGTTAGATAATAAAAGTAGAACATTAAAACCGCAAATAGAAAGTGTATTAAATACGAATAACGATAGCGAACAAGAATTTTATCCAATTATTCAACTACTTGAAGAACGTAGTTTAAATATGAAGCCTTTTATTCGAACTATTTTGAAAATGGATAGTGATAACTCTTTACAAGTAAACTTAGATGAATTAATCGGAAGTTTTATTCATATGAATTTAGACCGATTATTTATGGGGCGTAATCGTACTAATGAATTTGTTGTATATGATTTGTTAGCTAAATATTATAAAAGTAAAATAGCTCGCAAAAGAAAAGAAGTTAAAACGATAGATGTCAGAATTTACCCATTACAAACAACCTGACCAAAAGACTTGTGGTGCCACTTGTTTAAGAATGATAGCCAAACATTATGGCAAATTTATATCGTTACCCAACATCATACAGTTGAGCGGCACAACCAGAGAAGGATCGAATTTGCAAGGCTTAAGCCAAGCCTCTGAAAAATTAGGTTTTAGAACATTAGGTGTTAAAGTTCCCTTTAATAAATTAGTTGAAGATGCACCTTTGCCCTGCATTGCTCACTGGAATCAAAACCATTTTGTAGTTATACATAAAATAAAAAAACAAAGCTACCCTCTCATTGGGAAAGTGGCTGGGGGAGAAGCTATTTACATAGCAGATCCCGCACATGGTTTATTAACATATACAAAAGAAGAATTTTGTAAGTATTGGGTAAGCGATGGAAAAAATGAAGGCATTTTATTATTATTGGAAATTACGCCTGAATTTTACAAAGAAGACTCTAATTATGAGAATAAAAAACACAGTTTCAGATTTTTGTATTCCTATTTATTTAAACATAAAAAAGCTATTTTACAATTAATTATTGGTTTATTAGCAAGTAGTCTTTTACAACTAATTTTTCCATTCCTTACCCAAAGTATTGTAGATATTGGTGTTCAAAACAAGGATATAAACTTTATTTACCTAATACTATTAGCACAATTAATGGTATTTTTTGGTAGAACCACGATTGATATAATTCGCAATTTTATTTTAATGCACGTAAGTAGTCGAATTAACATTTCGCTTACCAGCGATTTTTTTGTAAAGTTAATGAAGCTGCCAATTGCTTATTTTGACACGAAAATGACGGGTGATATTATGCAACGCATAAACGATAACCATCGCATCGAAAGTTTTTTGACAGGTTCATCCCTTAATACTTTGTTTTCAATGTTTAATTTTGTAATATTTAGTGGTGTATTGGCATTTTACAGTTTAAAAATATTTTTAGTTTTTATTTTGGGTTCTTCTTTTTATTTTATTTGGATTACATTTTTCTTAAAACGAAGAGCTGATTTGGATTTTAAACGTTTTCAACAAAGTAGCCAAAATCAAAGCAAAGTAATGGAGTTAATAAATGGTATGCAGGAAATTAAATTGCATAATGCCGAAAGACAAAAACGTTGGCAATGGGAAAGTTTGCAAGCAAAGTTGTTTAAAATTAATTTAAAAGGCTTGTCGCTTACCACCGCTCAAAATGGTGGCTCACAATTAATAAATGAATTAAAAAACATTGTCATCACTTTTTTATCTGCAAAATTAGTTTTAGATGGACAAGTAACTTTAGGGATGATGCTTTCTATCAGCTATATTATTGGTCAACTAAATGCGCCCGTAATGGAAATGGTTAATTTTATACAACACTGGCAAGATGCAAAATTGAGTTTAGAACGTTTGGGAGAAATACACAACAAAGAAGATGAGGAACCTATAAATAAAGAAAAAATAAATGAAATTGAGAATAATTCTAACTTTCAATTAAACAATTTATCATATAAGTACGAAGGCGTAGGAAATGATTTTGTGTTACAGAATTTATCTGTTCTAATTCCAGCTAATAAAATAACAGCAATAGTTGGTAGTAGTGGAAGTGGTAAAACAACATTAATGAAACTACTATTAAAATTTTACGAACCAACACAAGGTGAAATTAAGTTAAACGAATTAAATTTAAATCATGTATCAGCATCTACATGGAGAGATAAATGTGGAGTAGTAATGCAGGAAGGCTATATTTTTAATGACACTATTGCCAATAACATTGCAGTTGGAGTAGATGTTTTTGATAAAGAAAAGTTAAAACACGCAGTAAAAGTTGCTAATGTCAAAGAGTTCATTGATAATTTACCTTTAGGATACAATACCAAAATAGGTATGGAAGGCGTTGGAATTAGTACTGGACAAAAACAAAGAATATTGATTGCTAGAGCTGTTTATAAAAATCCTGATTTTTTATTTTTTGACGAGGCTACCAGTGCGTTGGATGCCAATAATGAAAAGGTCATCATGGAAAATCTGAACGAATTTTTTAAAGGTAAAACGGTTATGGTTATTGCTCATCGATTAAGTACTGTTAAAAATGCTGACCAAATTATTGTGTTGGATAAAGGAAAAATTATAGAAATAGGTAGCCATACAGAATTAACAGCTATTAGAGGTGCGTATTTCGAGTTAGTAAAAAATCAATTGGAGTTGGGAAATTAATGCCAACGGAAGAAAAAGAAATAATTATACGAACTGAGGAAGTAAATGAAATACTTACTGATACTCCAAAATGGATTTTACGTTGGGGAATATCTGTGGTTTTTATTTTAATTTTGATAGGCGTTGCCCTTTCTTATTTCATTAAATACCCCGATGTATTAACGGCAGATATTACTCTCACAAACTTAAATCCTCCAATTACTTTAGTTGCTAAGAATAACGGCAAACTTACGCATCTATTAGTAAAAGATAAAGAAACTGTCAAAGCTAATCAAACCATTGGCATCATTGAAAATACAGCGACCTATACCGACGTACTTTCTTTATATGAAACAGCCAATCAATTAAGTGAACAGTTAAAGTTAAGCGATACTCTTAATAAAATTATCGTAAAGGATAGTTTAAAAACTGGTGAAATAACATCTTATTATCTACAATTTTTAAAATCGTTCAAAGATCTTAATTTGTATAGAACTATTAATCCATATAGTAAGCAAATTACATTACTGAAAAAAGATTTATTTAATTATAGTTCCTTACTAATCAAATACCAAAAACAACAAAGCATTAATGATGAACAGTTAAAATTAGCAGAGAATGATTTTAACCGTGATAAAAAGCTTTATGAACAACAAGTTATATCAGCAAGAGAGTATGAAACTCAAAAGAAAAATTATTTGAACTCACTAACCAGCAACCAACAAAGCAAAATAGTTTTGGATAATACCCATATTCAAATCAACAGCGTTGAGAAAAGTATATTGCAACTGCAAATACAAGACTATCAGGAGCAAAATAAACTGAAAAGCGAATTATCACAACACTTAAAAACTCTTATTAATGAAATCAATAAATGGAAACGGTTTTATGTGATTGAAAGTCCTGTAAATGGAAAGATTTCTTTTTTTAATTTGTGGGCGGTCAACCAAAACATTAAGCAGGGAGATGAGTTATTTGCAATTATACCTGTACGGCAGCAACAGTTTATTGGTAAATGTAACTTGCACTTAACAAACTCTGGAAAATTAACCATTGGACAAAAGGTTAACATCAAGTTAAACAATTATCCATACAATGAACATGGCATACTAAACGGCACGGTCAGTAACATTTCCGAAGTGCCTAATAAAGACAGTTATGCAATTGATGTTACTCTCTCAAATGGTTTAACTACTTCTTACAACAAAACCCTCGTTTATAAAGAGCAAATGAAGGGCACAGCGGAAATCATTACTGAAAATATTTCGGTAATGGATAGAATATTTTTTAGGTTTAAAAAGTTGATTGTTAAAGGAAATTAAGTATAGTTTTATTTCCATTAAAAATGGCATTAACCATTAGTACTAATCCTCTTAATACCAGTATTGTCTATGCAATTTTGTATTGACTGAATTAAAATATTTTGTTAATTTTACTCAAAATAAATTCTTTAAAATATTAAAGAATAAATATAAGATTAAGCATTCAATTATATTAATGACAAAAAGAGTTTTAATTACAGGTGCAGCGGGTTTTTTAGGTTCGCATTTGTGCGATAGGTTTATTAAAGAGGGTATGCAGGTTGTTGCAATGGACAATTTAATTACCGGCGATTTAAAAAATATTGAACATTTATTCAAATTAAAAGCATTTGAATTTTATCATCACGATGTTTCTAAGTTTATTCATGTACCTGGTAATTTAGATTATATTTTACATTTTGCTTCACCCGCAAGCCCAATTGATTATTTAAAAATTCCTATTCAAACTTTAAAGGTATCATCTTTAGGAACGCATAATGTTTTAGGTTTAGCCAAAGTAAAAAACGCAAGAGTTTTAGTGGCTTCAACAAGCGAAGTATATGGCGATCCACACGTTCATCCGCAAACCGAAGAATATTGGGGAAATGTTAACCCTGTTGGTCCGCGTGGTTGTTACGATGAAGCTAAACGTTTTATGGAAGCTATTACTATGGCTTTTCACGATGCACATGGTTTAGAAACAAGAATTGTAAGAATTTTTAATACCTATGGTCCGCGTA
>CAZAPH010000077.1:0-13586 GCA_964487105.1 uncultured Akkermansia sp. | reverse complement strand
CACAAAAAAAACAGAAGAACAGCATTTAGAGTTATTGGTGAGTCAAAAATAAATATTATAACCAACACGCAATAAATTAAAGTTTTAAGCCAATTACACAAACATCATCAACTTGTTCTAAATTACCTTTCCACACATTAAAAGCGTGTTCTAATAAATTACATTGTTCTTGCATACTTTTATTTTTATTTTCTAAAAGTAAATTTGCTAATTGTTTGTATTTAAACTTTTTTCCTTGCGGGCCACCAAATTGATCAGCAAAACCATCGGTAAATAAATACAAAATTGTACCTTTAGTAAGCGTTAAAACATGAGTTACAAAATTTTTATAGAAATCGTTTTTACCTACAGGTTGTTTAGTTGCTTTAACTTCAACTAATTCATCATTTACTACATACCAAAGTGGGTTGTTAGCACCCGCCCAAGCAACCTCTCTACTTTTAATATTAATTACACATAAGGAAATATCCATACCATCTTTAACATCGTGATTACTTTTTTTAAATGTTGAAACAACTAATTCAGTAACCTTATCTAAAATTTCGCCTGGTTGTATTATTCCTAATTCGTTAACTACTCTATTTAAAGCATTGCTGCAAACCATACTAACCATTGCTCCTGGTACGCCATGTCCGGTACAATCTGCAGCTGCAACCATAAAATAATCTCCCTTTTGTTCTGCAAAATAAAAATCGCCTGCAACTATGTCTTTTGGGCGATACAAAATAAAACTTTCTGGTATTTGGTTACTTATTTCACTAATTGGTGGCATAATTGCTTCTTGTAACCGTTTGGCATATATTATACTATCAATAATTTCATGATTTTTTAAACTAATAATACGGTTTTTCTCTTCTAATTCTGTTTCATAAGCATCGGTATAACTTCTAAAATACAAGATAATAAAAAAGATAATCATAAATACAGTTTATTGAGCCAAAATAAAATAAACATTTATTACATCAGCAGGTAACTTTATCATTGGCTGAAAAAAATTTTGATACCATATAACCAATAAAAAAATTAAAATGTTAAGTGCAAATAACAAATAAATCTTTTGTTTATCCCTAAATAAAATTAAAGGAATTGCTGCAGTTGTTAAAATTAAATATTTGTCTCCTAACGCACCACTGTTATGAATACAAACACCAGTAACAAAAAATAATGGTAAAATAGAAAAATAATATCTGCAAAATGAAAAATAACCAAGTGAATTAAACCATGGAGGTAATGCAAATAAAAATGTAAAAGGAACAGTAAAAAATAATACTTGACTTAAATTTAAAAACGGAACCGTAATTGAAAAAGCCAACATTAATAGAGTATTAACAATACTCATTCTATTAATAAAAATTATTCCCTTACGGTTTATAGGAGATTTTGCACGCTCTAAACCAGCATAAACTATTTTCTGAATAAACTTGTAAGGGTATATTTTTGTCATAGTTACTATTTTATACTATGTGCAAAAAAATAGGTTACATTATATTTTATACACTTATCAAATTATAAGACATACATTCGATTTTAACACATTAGTTAAAAAAATTAATTGATGAATTTTAGAACTTAATACTTAAAGTTGAACCAATTTGGGTTTGAGTGGTTTTTATGGTAGTATTAACATTTAAAGTGTTAAATAAATAATAATCATCGCTATAATAGGCTTGCATAATATAAAAATCAATGCTCATATTTTCTTTAAATCTAACACCTAAACCAATACTTGGGCAATGCCTAGTAAATTTACCAGTAAAATTTCCTGTTAAAGGATTACTTAAAACATTATACCCTAATCTAATAAAATAAGGATTTAAATTAAACTCGGCTCCTGCTTTTATAAAATGCCCTAGTTTATATTTATTTGCAATAACAGCATTAACGCCATCAAATGTACCTACATCACTACTACTTATGTTAGCCTTTGCATAATTACTTGCTTCATAATCAACTGCAAAAATTCCTATTTTTTTAAGAACATAAGCAAATCCAACACCCATACGCGATGGTGTTTTAATTCTATATTCATATCGCCCACCCTCTTCAGGTATTTTAACAGTAACACTTTTTTTACTATCCCAATCAGTAATTAATTGGTTATAAAAAACATCAGTCATTTTAAAATTTGTTCCAGAGTTATAATAACCACTAAATCTAAAAGCATCATTAAACCTATAAATAAACCCTAGTTTAATATTATAACCAGTACCATTACTTTCAAAATACTCAGTATAAGTTAAGGCGTTAAACCCTAAATAATTTTTATAAATATCATTAATTTCGTTAGGAAAAGAGGTATAAGTTGTAGTAAAAGTGCCGTTTGAATTAAATCCAATACGCATACTATCATTTAAATCTTTTTCGGTATGTGTTAATGTACTTGTGTAATTTATCTTAGGAACACCTATACTTGCTCCTACATAAAACTCATCTTTGTATGAGTAAGCGTAAGAGAAATTAAGTTCATTTGTTTTACCGGTTAAATTTAATTTTCTGTTTTGAGAAACAGTTCTTCCAATGTCTTCTAAAGAAATAAATTTATTATAAATTGTATCAAGTAAAAGTGCATCAAAACCCAAACCCTCGTAATAGCTGTTTAAATTAGTTGTACTGCCTTTTTTGGAAGCAATATTTAACATATCTTTTGCTATAGAAGAGTTATTGGTATTGCCTCCCATACTTATTACATTGTTAAGATTATTACGTTGTATGCTTACTAAACCAAGTGCATGTCGGCTTTGTTTATCTTTATCACTTTTCCAAGCAGTAACTAGGCCAAAATGATTGAACACAAATTTTGCTGTACCATCAGTAACTTTAGAGTTATATAAATTTGTGGTATTATTTATTGTTTTAATTGCTCCTCCATAGTTTAACTCACCACTTTTATAAATGGCTAATCCTGAAGGATTTATTGCGGCAAGCGTAACATCTGCACCAATTGCACTAAAAGCACCACCCATTGCATTGTATCTAGCGGAGCCAGAATTACCAAGTTGAGAATACCTAAATGCATCTAAATCATTTTGAGAAACACATAAAATACTCTCAACTATGAAAGAAATTAAGAATAGAAATCTCATAAATTATCTAGGACTACCAGTTGATCTTCCACCGCCAGAACTGCCAGTGCTTCTACCACCACCACTTCCTCCGCCACTATTGCTTCCACCCCACGAGCTACGTTGTGAACCAAAGTTTGAATTAGATTCTGATTCAAAACTACCAGCATTTTTACTTCGTGTTGGACTTGATGTCCCTTGGTTATTAGAAGTATTACCCATTGAGTTAGAATTATTGAACCAACGGCCTTTACCAGAGTTAGAATTGGAAGTATTGTTTTCGTTTAATACATTTTTACCGCTATTATTATTCCTTGGGCTTTCTTTTTGAAAATTATCATTTGAATTAACATCTCCTGCGTAAGTTGTATTATTATTATAAGTATTTGTTCTTATATTATTGTCAGTATTATTATTATTACTACCACTACTATAAACTGATGTAGAACGTTTAGTTACTTCAGTAAAACGAGGTGTTGACTCTTGTATTTTTTGAATTTCATTTACAAATTGGTTTCTCACACTATTATTATCAATAGGTACAGGCATTCCAGCGTAAGAATTGCGAGTTGAGTTGCTTGCGCCTACACCAGCGCCACGCGGACCATATTGATAGTTACTATTTGGATCGTAAGAATTATAATAACCCCAACCATTTCCATAATAACCATTATTCCAGTTATTATAGCCCCAACCGTTTCCATAATAACCGTTGTTCCAATTTTTATAACCCCAACCATTTCCATAATAACCGTTGTTCCAGTTATTATAGCCCCAAGCATTGTTGTAATAATTATTATTCCAATAGTTATTACCATAACCATAATTATAATATCCACCATTCCAATAGTTGTAGCTTACGCCCATTCCGTAACTTGGGTAAAAATAACTACTGGGCATCCAACTATAAGTGCTGTAAATACTTTGCCCCCATTGATTAGGGTTTTGATTATAGTAATATGAGTTAGTATAATAATTATCGTAATATCCTGCTCCATTAATATTATTATGAAAACGCCTCATTCTGGCGGCATATTTATTATCATAATAATCATCACCATCATAACTTGGGTCTTTATAATAAGGATTATTGTTTATTCTTTCTTGTTCAGCTAATTTTTCCGCTTCTTTTTTAGCGTTAAGCTCTAATTGTTTTTTATATTCAGCCTCTTGTTGGATTTTAGCAAGGCGTTTTTCTTCAGCGGGCATTGCGTAAGCATCATCCGTTGCATTTACTTTTTGTAATTTACACGATTGTAAAAAACATGTAGTAACAATTGCTAATAAAAATAATTTTTTCATAAAATAATAAATTAGATTATTACGGAAGATTTATATGTAAATTTACTACTTTTTACATTCAGTTACAAGTTAAAAAAACTAATAATTAAATAACAAAAACAAGTTAACAAAATTTATGAGCGAGGTAATAACACCAAAAGAGCAAGATTATAGTAAATGGTATAACGATATAGTTGTTGAGGCAGATTTAGCAGACCATAGTAGCGTTAGAGGCTGTATGGTAATAAAACCACATGGTTATGCAATTTGGGAAAAAATGCAACAAACATTAGATAAGATGTTTAAAGATACAGGACATGTTAATGCTTATTTTCCATTATTTATACCTAAAAGTTTATTTGAAGCAGAAGAAAAAAACGCTGAGGGTTTTGCAAAAGAATGTGCCGTTGTTACACATTATAGATTAAAAACAAATCCTAACGAAAAAGGCAAATTAATTGTTGACCCAGAGGCAAAATTAGAAGAAGAATTAATTGTAAGGCCAACAAGCGAAGCAATTATTTGGAATACTTATAAAACCTGGATAGAAAGTTATAGAGATTTACCAATATTAGTTAATCAATGGGCAAATGTAGTTAGATGGGAAATGCGCACCAGGCTTTTTTTAAGAACTGCAGAATTTTTATGGCAAGAAGGCCATACAGCACATGCAACAAAAGAAGAAGCAATAGCTGAAACTAAACAAATGTTAGATGTTTATGCTAATTTTTTAGAAAACTGGATGGCTGTACCCGTTATTAAAGGTATAAAAACGGCCAACGAACGCTTTGCAGGAGCTGATGATACTTATTGTATAGAAGCTTTAATGCAAGATGGTAAAGCCTTACAAGCAGGCACATCACATTTTTTAGGGCAAAATTTTGCAAAAGCATTTGATGTAAAATATGTAACTAAAGAAAATAAACAAGAATATGTTTGGGCAACAAGCTGGGGAGTTAGTACACGGTTAATGGGAGCTTTAATTATGAGCCATAGCGATAATAAAGGCTTAGTTATTCCACCAAAATTAGCTCCAATACAAGTTGTAATAATACCAATATATAAAGGCGATGAAGGTTTAAAAAAAGTAAGTGATGTTGCTAATGAAATAAAGAAAAAATTACAAGCTAAAAATATTTCAGTAAAATATGACGATAGAGACTCACAACGACCAGGCTGGAAATTTGCAGAATATGAATTAAAAGGAATTCCTATTCGAGTAACTGTTGGAGAAAAAGATTTGGCAAACAATACTGTTGAAATTGCAAGAAGAGATAATTTTTCTAAAACAACAATTCAAATTAATGAAATAGAAACTTATATTGAAAATTTATTAGTTGAAATTCAAAACACGTTGTTAGAAAATGCAAAATTAAGAATGCAAAATTTAACTACTAAAGTTGATACCTTTGAGGAATTTAAAACTATTTTAGATACAAAAACAGGATTTATTTATGCCCATTGGGATGGAACACCTGAAACTGAAGAAAAAATAAAAGAAGAAACCAAAGCAACAATTAGGTGCATACCTCTTAACAACCCCGAAGAGATAGGCATTTGTGTATATAGTGGAAAACCAAGTAAACAAAGAGTACTTTTTGCTAGAGCGTATTAATTAAAAAAATATTCATTATGAGCAATAATCTTCAAGATAAACAAAAACAAATCATCTTAAAAATGTTAACCGAAAAATCGGTTATGAAACAAGATGTGTTTAGTAATACAATTGAAACCTTTAATACAATTAAAGATTGTATTAAATTAAAAGCAGATGATTTGAATAATGAATTAAAAAAAATTGATGATAGAGTACAAATTCAATTTAAAGATACTAACGCTCAAGCTGCTCATTTAAAAGTAGCTGGAGATGTTTTAGAATTTTATATGCACACCAATGTTTTTGAGTTTGATAAAAGCCACCCAATGTTTAAAACAGGTTACATAAAAAACAACGAGTTAAATTCTTATTGTGGCATTATTAATGTTTATAATTTTTTATCGGATAGTTTTAAGTACAATAGGTTAAATGATTTAGGCTATTTAATTGCCAGAATTTTTATTAATAGAGAGAAAAAATTTTTTATTGAAACCAAAACACAAATTGGGTATAAATATGCCAATTTTAGTACCGAACCTATTAATTTAGAAATCATTTCAGATATAATAAATGAATTTATTATTTTTTCAATTAGTTTTGATTTGTTTACACCTCCATTTGACGCTGTTAAACAAGTAAGCGTGCTAGAAATACAAGAAAAAGCAAGCAGTAGTGCATTAAGAACTGGTAAACGTTTAGGCTATTCTTCTGGTTCAAATAATACTAGTAGTTTTATAAATGATGATTTTAATTTATAATTTAAAATCTATAAATTTTAAAATTGAAGGCGATAATTAAAAATAATTATCTATCAACTTTTAATTTATTAGTTGGTTTAAGTATTGGTTTATTTTTTATTAGTTTAAACATAACTGGTTTAAATTTCACATTTTTTCCTGGAGATTTAGGTGATGGAAGATTAAATTTATACTTTTTAGAACATAATTTTCAGTTTTTAACAGGAGAAGTTTCTAGTTTTTGGGATGTTCCATTTATGTATCCTGAAAAAAATGTATTAGCTTATTCAGATAATTTAATTGGATCAGCTCCTTTTTATTGCATTTTTCGCTTTTTAGGTTTTGATATTTATAATTCTTATTTGTTTTGGTATTTAACTATTACCATTTTAAATTATTTATGCGCTTATTATTTTATAAAATATGTATTTAAAAATAATTATGTAGCTGTAATTGGTGCATTTATTTTTGCTTTTTCAATTGCATTACAATCACAACTTACACATGCACAAACATTTCCTCGCTTTGCTATTCCATTAGTGTTTTTAGCAGCTTATAAATTTAACGAATCGTATAACTTAAAGTATTTTTTATACACTTTATTAGTGTTAGTGTATCAATTTTATTGTGGAATTTATTTAGGATTAATGTTAGCCATACCAACCATTATTTATTTATTTTGGATTTTAATTAAAGGTATTTTTATTGAGTGTTCAATAAAAATAAATTACTAATGGTTAATAAAAGTAAGTTTAATTTGTTTATTAACTATTGCCTTACTTAGCATTTTATTATATCATTATTTACAAAGAAAAAATTCTCCTAGTTACAATCATTATCTTAATGTATTAGAAACAGTTCCCACAATTACATCTTTTGTTACTAGTCAAAAAGGCTCTTTAATATGGGATTATTTAAACAACTTAAGTAATAGTAAACCTGGCTTTTGGGATCATCAAATATTTACTGGTGGTATTAGCACTATCTGTTTTTTAACTTTTAGTTTTATACTTTTAAAAAAATTAATTAATTGTAAATTTAAATTACATAAAACAACACATCAAATTCAATTTGGTTTAATAGGATTAATAACTTTTTTAATTTTTTTAAATATTAACCAATTTTCGATTTACTATTTTATATACAAATTACCTGGTTACAGTGCTATGCGATCAATTACAAGAATTATAAATATTGAGTTATAATTTTATGCAGTTGCAGTTGCTTATATTTTTAATTTACTTTTTAATAAAATAAAACATTGGCAATTTATTGTATTTACATTTCTATTTACAATTATAATTTTTGATAATTATTTTAATTCTAATTATTCTTACAAAACAACTATAAATGTTGCAAAAAACAGAACTTTACCTTTTAAAAAAACTTTACAACACCTCACAAAACATTCAGTTATTAGTTATGAGCCCATAAATTACAATGGTTCAACAAATCCAATTTATTTGCATTTAGATGCTATGTTTTTAGCGCAAGAATTTAAGTTAAATTGCATTAATGCCTATACCGGAAATTCCCCAAGTGCTTTTAAAGAATACTTAAATAACCTTTCGGTTGAAGGCAGAAAAAAATGGATTACTCAAAACTATATAAATAAAGATACGCTTTACGTTTTAACTGCACCAGATAAAATGGAGAAAGTAGATTTAAAATTATATTATAAAATAAACCCAATATTAACCAAAATGCAAAAAATTAATTTATTAATTAATGCGTTTAGGGCTGATAAAGAAACTATGAAACAAATTGAGATTAAAGCAAAACAAAAAAATGTTTCAATTGAAACAATGTTAGTTATGGATGCTTTATGGGTTTATAATAAAGAAAATAATTTTTAACTTATCTTAATTCAGCACCAACTTTTTCTTTATAAACATTTAGTATTTTTTCCATTACAGCATCTATTTGTTTATCAGTTAAAGTGGCTTCTTTATTTTGCAAAATAAAACTTAAAGCATACGATTTTTTATTACCAAGTTTACCTCCCTCATAAATATCAAAAATATGCACATCAGTTAGTAATTTTTTTTCTGTATTTAATGCTAATTCTTTTAACTGATCATACTTAACTGATTTATCAAGAACCAAGGCTAAATCTCTTTTTACAACAGGGAATTTACTTACCTCATTAAAAATAATTTTTTGTTTAATTTTAGCTTTAACCAACAACTCTATATTTATTAAACTCAAATATACTTCTGTATCTATTTGATGAGCTTTTAAAATTGATTTTGCAGCCTTTCCTATTTGTGCAATTGTTTTATTATTATATAAAATATTAATTCCGTATTCAAAATTTATGTTTTCAGATTCTTCAGTTTTAAAATCATTTACACCACACTTATTTAAAATTTGTGTAATTACATTTTTCAACACAAAAATATCTGATTGTACTTTTAATCCTTTTGTGTTAACTGAAATTGCTTCGCCTGTTATAAACAAACTTAATTGCTTACATTCTGAATAAGGATAGTTATTATTATCTAATACTTCATAAGTTTTTCCAAATTCAAATAATTTTAAATCGTTATTTTTTCTGTTAAGATTATAAGCAATGGTTTCTAAACCACTATGCACCATATTATGTCTTAACACATTTAAATCTGAACTTAAAGGATTTACAATTTTAACTAACGCTTCATTATTATTGTAATACTTATCTGAAGATAAACTTAAATTCATCATTTCATAAAACCCAAATGCTACTAATATTGAACTAATATCTTTTTGAATATTTAATTCATAATTATATTTATCGTTAAACGCAGTGTAAGTAATGGATTTACTAACTTCTATATTATTATATCCATATATACGCATTACTTCTTCTATAACGTCTGCTTGGCGGGTTACATCAGTTTTATATCTTGGTATATTTAAAAGTAATGTATCATTACCTTCATTTTCAATAGTTATTCCAAGATTAATTAATATATTTTTTACTAATGTTTTATCTATGGTTTTACCAATTAATTCATTACATGATTCAAATGAAAACGCCACTTTATGAGGTTCAAAAACATTTGGGTAATTGTCGTTTATGGCCATACTAACAGCACCTCCTGCAATTTCTAGTATTAAATTAGCTGCCATAGTTAAAGCCGTAGTAACCATTTCAGGGTCTGTACCTCTTTCGAATCTAAAAGAAGCATCTGTTTTTAACAAATGATGTTTTGATGTTTGTCTCACTGATGCTGCATTAAAATAAGCACTTTCGATAAAAATGCTAGTAGTTTTTTCAGAAACACCACTGGTTTTTCCTCCAAATACACCAGCAATGCACAATGGTTTTTTAGTATCGGCTATTATTAAATCAAATGCTTTTAATTCTCGCTCAACACCATCTAATGTTGTTATTTTTTCATTTTCATGTGCAAGCCTAACATTAATTTGTTTACCTTCAATTTCATCCAAATCAAATGCATGGAGCGGTTGCCCAATATGATGTAAAATATAATTTGTTACATCTACTATATTATTTATAGGTTTAACATCAATTGCATTTAATTTATTTTTTAACCAATCCGGACTGTCTTTAACACTAATTCCAGAAATAACTATACCAGCATACCTTGGACATAATTCTGTATCTTTTATATTTATATTAACTTGATTAATAGCTGAGGCATCAGGTAAATTTTGTAAATAATTTAAGTTTATTGAAATTGGCGATTCATAATTTAATGAGTTGTGATAGGCTACAATATCTCTTGCAACTCCTAAATGTGAAGCTGCATCACTTCGGTTTGGAGTTAAACCAATTTCAAAAACAGTATCTGTTTTTAAATTGTAAAAATCGCTTAAAGCTTGCCCAATTTTAGCATCTTCAGGCAACACAATAATACCATCGTGGCTAGTACCAATTCCAATTTCATCATCGGCACAAAGCATGCCTTCACTTAAAGCGCCTCTAATTTTAGATTTTTTAATTTCAAAACTTTCGCCATTTTTGGGGTACAATTTTGTTCCAATTGTAGCAACAACAACTTTTTGTCCAACTTCAACATTTGGTGCTCCACACACAATTTCTAATAATTTATCAGATCCAACATCAACTTTAGTTAATTTAAGTTTATCGGCATCAGGGTGTTTTATACATTCTATTACTTTTCCAACTACTAAACCTTTTAACCCACCTTTTACCGATTCAAAATCTTCAACACTTTCAACCTCTAAACCTATTGAAGTTAAAATTTCACTTAAATTATTTACAGAATAATTATTTAGTATAATTTCGTTTAACCAATTGTATGATATTTTCATTGAACTATTTGAATAAAGTACTTAAAAACAAATTAAATTTTAAACGTTAAAATTACTAAATTATAATGAAATTTGTGTTTATCGTTAAAAATCATAAAATCTAACTAATTTAACCAAAAACGCATATTATACTTTTATTTAAATTAATTAAATTTGATTTTATTTAAAATATGAAAAACAAAGCATTAACAAGTATTTTCATTATTATTTTTTGTTTAAGCATAAACGCTCAAATTCCAAATGGTTACTATAACTCTGCACAAGGTTTATACGGAAATAATTTAAAAATTGCATTATATAATATTATTAAAAACCATACTGTATTAACTTATGGTTCATTATGGACTTCGTTTCAAAAAACAGATGTAAAACCAAATGGTAAAGTGTGGGATATTTACAGTTATAAACCAAGTGGTACACAACCCTATGAATATACGTTTGTTACAAACCAATGTGGAAGTTACAACTCTGAGGGCGATTGTTATAATAGAGAACACTCATGGCCACAAAGTTGGTTTAATAGTAGTACTGCACCAACTTCCGATTTATTTCATATCTATCCAACCGATGGAAAAGTTAATAACGACAGGGGTAATTACCCTTATGGCAAAGTAGGCACGGTAAATTTAACAACACAAAACGGAGGTAAGTTAGGAAATTGCATAAGTACAGGTTATAATTTAACGGTTTTTGAACCAATAGATGAATTTAAAGGAGATTTAGCCAGAGGCTATTTTTATATGACAACAAGGTATTATAGTGAAGATGCTGGTTGGTCAACTTCTGATGCTACAAATAAAAGCACAATATTACCTTGGCAACTAAATGTATTAATGCAATGGCATCAACAAGATCCGGTAAGTGCTAAAGAAATTGCCAGAAATGATAGAGTTTATAAAATTCAAAACAATAGAAACCCTTTTATTGATAACCCAAGTTGGGTTAATGCTATATGGGGCCAATATGCAAGTATTGTTGAATTAAAAAGTTTTAAAATGATCGTGTATCCCATTCCCGCAACCAATACACTAAACTTAAACCTAATTAATAATGAAAATTTTGAAATAAGTATTTATAATGTAACTGGTATTTTAGAGAAACAATTAAACAGTAACCATCAAATAATTAATATTAGTGATTTAAAACCCGGCATTTACTATTTTACTGGTACACAAAACCAAGAGTTTTTTAAAGGAAATTTTATAAAACAGTAAAATCGAATTGCTTATTAATTAACCTATTATTATTAAATAATTTATATCTTTAAAAACAAAACATAAAAAATGAAAATTTTAATTACCGGTGGTGCAGGCTTTATTGGATCTCATGTTGTCCGTTTATTTGTAAATAAATATCCAAACTATACAATTCATAACTTAGATAAATTAACCTATGCCGGAAATTTAGCTAATCTTACAGATATTGAATCGAAACCTAATTATAAATTTATTAAAGGCGATATAGTTGATGCTAAATTTATAGATGAACTTTTTAATATTGAAAAATATAATGCTGTAATTCATTTAGCCGCCGAAAGTCATGTAGATAGAAGCATTACAAACCCATTAGAATTTGTTATGACAAATGTAATTGGTACAGTTAATTTATTAAATGCTGCAAAATCACAATTTAAAACAAATAACAATTCATTTACAAAATTTTACCATGTTAGTACTGATGAAGTTTATGGCGCATTAGGCGATGAAGGTATGTTTACTGAAGATACTGCGTATGACCCTCACAGCCCATATTCAGCCAGTAAAGCCAGTAGTGATCATTTTGTTAGAGCGTATTACGACACCTATGGTTTACCAATTGTTATTAGTAACTGTAGTAATAATTATGGGCCTAACCATTTTCCTGAAAAATTAATACCGCTTTGCATAAATAATATTAAAAACAATAAACCTCTTCCAATTTATGGAAAAGGTGAAAATGTTAGAGACTGGCTGTTTGTTGAAGACCATGCTACGGCAATTGATACCATTTTTCATAAAGCAAAATTAGGAAGTACATATAATATTGGCGGCCATAACGAATGGAAAAATATTGATGTTATTAAGTTGCTTTGTAATTTAATGGATAGTAAACTTAACAGAGAAAAAGTAACAAACGAAAAGCTAATTACTTTTGTTAAAGATAGAGCAGGACACGATTTAAGATATGCTATAGACGCAACTAAATTAAAAGAAGATTTAGGTTGGGTACCAAGCGTAACGTTTGAACAAGGCTTAAATAAAACTGTAGATTGGTATTTATCTAATGAAGAATGGTTAAATAATGTAACTAGTGGTAACTACGCTAATTATTATAAAGAACAATACATTAACCGATAAAAAATAGTAATAACAAAAACATGTACAGAATAGCAAATTTTATTATTACACTATTCTGTTTTACATTTAGTTTTGCGCAATACAATTTAGTAGCAGATTCTAGTTTTGAAAAAAACAAAGGAATACCGCTTACCTTTTCAGCAATAGATTATTCAAATAATTGGAACTCACCAACCAGGGCAACTCCTGATTTATTTTGCGAATGCAATAAAAAATCAGCAAAAGAATCGAAAGTAAATGTACCTAACAATGCAATGGGAGAACAGCTTGCGCACAACGGTAAATGTTACGC
>CAZAPH010000076.1:0-14067 GCA_964487105.1 uncultured Akkermansia sp. | reverse complement strand
GGAGGCGGCATTACCATAGTAAAATTATAAAACAGCTTTGGGCTATTTTATAATTACAATTGGTATTATATTAAATTAACATTAATCTTTAAGAAACATGATTAGAATCATTATAAATAAGTTTCTAATTTTTAAACTTTGTATAAAAATAAATTATGAAATTTTTATCGGTTAATGAACTAAAAAATCCATTAAATTATAATGAGTATAAAGCGTTAATTACAGATTTAGCGTCAAAAAATAAATGCACAGGCGAGCAAATAGAAGAAAAAATTAAAGCAACTCTTATTAATGTTCAAAGAATTAAAAGATTAGATAAACAAACTGAAATTAATAGCGAACTTAAAACTAAAATTAAAGGAATTTCTGAAAAACAAGTATGGGTAATTTTGGTTGAATCTTGGTGCGGAGATGCGGCGCAGTGTTTACCAGTAATAGCTAAAATAGCAGAAATAAACTCAAACATAGACTTAAAAATAATTTTAAGAGATGAAAATTTAAGTATAATGGATCAGTTTTTAACGAATGGTTCACGCTCAATACCAAAATTAATACTACTTGAAAATGAAGAAATAATTGATACTTGGGGGCCTCGCCCCAAAGGAATACAAAAAATGGTTTTAGACTTTAAACAAGCAAATCCTAACGCTTCACATGATGAATTTGTAACTAATTTACATTTATGGTATGCAAGAGATAAAACCTTATCACTACAAAACGATTTTATTGAATTACTAACAAATAAAATAACACAATAAAAAATAAAAAGTATGGAAACAATTGAAACAATAGATGTAACTATTCTTGAACCAAGAATGAAACATCCAACAATTTTTAAAAAATTTGATGAAATAAATTCAGGCGAAAGTTTTATTATTTTTAATGACCACGACCCAAAACCTTTATACTACCAATTAGTTGGCGAAAGAGGAAATATTTTTACTTGGGAATATCTTGAAAATGGGCCTGAAAATTGGCTAGTTAAAATAAAAAAAAATACAGCCGAACAAAATGAAAAAAGTATTGGTGAAATGGTAGCTAGTGATTATAGAAAAGCCGAAGTTTTTAAAAAATTTAATATAGATTTTTGTTGTGGTGGGAAAAAAACAATTGCACAAGCTTGTAAAAATAAAAACATAGATCAAACTGCTTTAAAATCGGAATTAGACAAGTTAGATTTAGTGCCTACAAAAGCATCTACCAATTACAACAATTGGTCAGTAGATTTTATGGTTGATTATATAATTAACACTCATCACAGTTATGTTAAAACATCAACTCCTGTGTTGTTAGAATTTTTAGCTAAGGTAGCTAAAGTTCACGGAGACTCAAATCCAGAGGCAATATCAATTTATAATTTATTTGTTGAAATTGCAGACGAATTATCTACACACATGGAAAAAGAAGAAAATATTTTATTTCCATACATAAAACAACTTGCAGACAAAAAAATTAATAAAAACGATGCTCCATTTGGATCAATAAAAAATCCAATTAATATGATGGAACATGAACATGATTCTGTAGGAAGATTGTTTGATCAAATAAAAACATTATCAAACAATTATACTCCACCAAAAGGTGCATGTACTACTTATAAAGTTTCATATTTAAAATTAGAAGAATATGAAAATGATTTACACCAACATATTCATTTAGAAAACAACATCTTGTTTCCAAAAAGTATTGCTTTAGAAACAGAACGTGTTTAAAACAATAGGCCCTTTAATGGGCCTTTATTTTTATGGAAATAAATGAAAACACAAAAATTTCAACAATTATAGCAAATAATCCAAGTGCTATAGATAAAATTGTTTCTCTATCTAAACACTTTGAAAAATTAAAAAATCCCATTTTAAGAAAAGTTTTAGCCTCTCGGGTTTCAATTAAACAGGCTGCAAAAATTGGAGGTGTAACTGTTCAGGATTTTTTTGATAAACTGTCAACTATTGGGTTTGAATGTTCGTACCAAAAAATAGATACTAATTTAATTGAAGTAAAAAAAAATGAAAAAAACATTGCTTTTGAAAATATAATTGAACTTGATGTTAGAGAAATGTTACAAAACAATACAGATCCATTTAATAAAATAATGAATCTAATTAAAAACTTTCCTTCAACTAATACATTAAAACTAATAAACACGTTTGAACCAACCCCTCTTATTACTATTCTAGAAAAAAAAGGATTCAGCCATAAAGTAGAACAAATTAATACAAATTTAGTTTACACCTATTTTTATAGAAAAAATAGGGTTGACGATTTATCTCCTAAAAATAATCCGGAAAAAGAAATAAAAATTCATGAAGGTGAAAATATTTCATTTAAAAATCTACAAACTATTTATCAAGAGAAAATTAAAGAAATAGATGTTAGAAATTTAGAAATGCCTCAACCAATGATAAGTATATTAAATGAATTAAAAACTTTACCAAATAATTATATGTTACTTGTACACCATAAAAAAATACCACAATTTCTTTTTCCTGAATTGGTTGAAAATAATTTTAAATGGTTAATAGAAGAGGTTGAAGAAGGGTATATAAAATTGTATATTTATAAATAATGCAGCACCTTGTATTTAACGATAATAGAGTTTACACTATTTCTATATTACATTATGTAACTGCTGCAATTGTATTTTTATTTATTTGCATTTTAATCCCTGTAAATAGTTCACATTTTATTGGACATTATTTTCATCCTAAAATTTTAGCAATTACGCACCTAAAAAAAAATGGATGGATAAGTATTATTATAATAGGATCTCTTTATAAGATTGTAAAAGTTATAACAAACACTAAACTTTAAAGTGTTGCGTTGGGTTATGTTTCTTTTGCATTAATACTCCTTGGACTTATACTTTTAACCTTTTCCTTTTGGTTTTTTTATGTTGGATTATTTATTCAAATTGCCTCATTATTATTGCTACTAGGCATAAGTGTTTTGTTTTTTAATTTGTATTTAACCATAAACTCATCTAAAGAAAAAAAAGTAGAAATAGATTATATTGGTATTTCAATATTATGGTTTTGGTTTACCGCATTTTTAGGCGCGTTGCTTGCTTTTAATTTTAGATTTGCTTTTTTAAATAAAGACCATTTGTATTTTTTAAAAATACATGCTCATATCGGTTTAATAGGGTGGTTTTTAAATTTAGTTTTTGGTGTTGCTTCAAAATTAATACCTATGTTTTTATTATCGGGTAAATTAAACCATAAAGTAATTAAACTAAGTTTTTATGTTTTAAACATAGGTTTGTTTGCTTTTGTTATTGATAGTATTTTTTTTAATGGATTAACCCGGTCGTTTATTTATTTAGGAATGGTACTTTTTGCTGTTATTTTATATGGTACTTATATTTACAAAGCTTTTAAAACTCGACTAAAAAAACAATTAGATGTTGGGTTATTGCAATCGTTAATTGCATTTATAATAATTGTAATACCAATTGTATTGTGGTGTTTACTTAAACTTAAAGTATTTAAAAATTCAACTATTGAATTGCAAATAAATATTGCTTTGGTTTATAGTATTCTATTAGGTTTTTTTACACTATTAATTTTTGGGCAAACCTATAAAAATTTATCTTTTATTTCGTGGTTAAAAATCTATTCGTTATACCCTACAACTATAAAAAAACCTATGCCAAAAGATTTATATTCAGTAACAATTGCAAAAACACAATTGGCTGTATATTTGTTTGCTTTTATTACACTTTTATTTGGGTTACTTACATCAACTACTTATGTTATAACAGCAGGAGGTATTTTGATGTTTTGCTGTTCTTTATTATATTTGATTAACGTAACTAAAATTGTATTACATAAACCAAAACTATTAAATATCAATTAACAAATGGATTTTTATACTGAAGAAGATAAGAAAGAAATTGCAATACTTCATAGTTTAAAAGAAATTATAGATCCTGAAGTTACTATTAATATAGTTGATATGGGTTTAATTTATAAGGTAACTTATAAAAGTACAAATAAAACAATTCTTGTTACAATGACTTTATCTTCTAAGGGTTGCCCAATGAGCGATTTAATTTTATCTCAAGTTAAAGAATGCTTAAATAAAGAATATCCTGATTGCACAACTGAAATAAATCTTGTTTGGGAACCTAAATGGACAAGAGAATTTATTACTCCTGCGGGAAGGAAACAACTAGGGCTTACTTAAATAAACGGATTTGCATTATTGTACTTACATTAAAAGCTTTTTGTTTTATCGTTTCTGCATTTTCACCTTTAAATAAATCATCTACGGTTTCATTAAATAATTGTATCCATTTAGAAAAATGGTTTGTGTTTAGTGTTGCTTTTGCATTAATTTCTAAATGTGTTTGCATTGGGTTTCCAATATAATTACCGCTATAAAACAATGCATTTTCCCAAAATTTACACATAGTTGCTATGTGCTTTTTTTGATTAAAATTTTCATTATTATTAAAAAAGGGTTCTAATAATTTATCTTGATTTGCTTTTTCAAAAAAACAAATTACGAGCTTTTTAATATCTTTTTTAGTAAGTAAATCTTTTTTCATGATTTATAAATCTTTACTCTTAAATTTTAAAATTGAAGTATAATAAGGTATTACAATCCATAATAACAAAATAACAAAAACAATTAGTATTCCTAAAGAAGTGCCAAAAAATTCTTTAAAAACAGCTCCGGTATGTCCCATCATAGCAGATACATCAAGGTGCAATAAAATTAAAATTCTAGCTAAATCTATTGGGTTAAGTGTTGTAATACCTATCATTAATTTTTCAACTGGATAATCAGACAATTGAAACAATAAAAACAATACAATTCCATCAAAAAGTAATCCAAAAAACAACCAAAGAATAATTGAAATTCCTATACCTTTAGCTTTATCTCTTGTTAAAATAGAACTTAAAAACGCAATTGAAACAAATATTGTTGAAATAAAAATTCCAACTAACAACATCATTAAACCAACATCATTAGGGGAATAAATTAAAATTGGTATTCCAACTCCTATA
Source organism: uncultured Akkermansia sp. (assembly GCA_964487105.1). Taxonomy (GTDB): domain Bacteria; phylum Bacteroidota; class Bacteroidia; order B-17B0; family Aurantibacillaceae; genus Aurantibacillus. The sequence continues at coordinate 9,055 of CAZAPH010000076.1, read as the reverse complement.
AAAAAAGACAACATTAACGAAATTACTAACCCCATAAATAAACTATTCCATATTTTCGCTCGTTTAATGGGTTGGCTCAATAATAGTTCAATAAATTCGGCGCTATTGTATAAATATATTGTTGAAAAAATAACAGAAACTAAAGGAACGGTAAGTAATATAACATTTAACAAGGTTAGCATTCCTTTTGAGCTATTATTTTCTAAACTAAATACGCTCCACGATAAAATTGAAAGTAATAATGTATAAATAATTACTATTTTGTTTTTTAAAATATCTAAAATTATATACTTTACAATTCTATTCATGTATAGTGCTTTTTAAAACGTTTGCTATTGCTTTAGAAATTTTTTGTTCGCCTGTTGTGTTTTTTAAATCTTCAATAGTTTTATGAAATTTAACTTGTCCTTCATTCATAAACACAACATGGCTAATTAATTCATCTAATTCACTTAATAAATGTGATGTAATTAAAATTAATTTGCCTTTTTGTTTTTCTGCAATTATTTTTTCTTTTAGCGTTTCAGATGCCAATGGATCAAGTCCGGCGGTTGGTTCATCTAAAATTAAAATATTAGGATTAAATAAAAAAGCAATTGTTGCACTAACTTTTTGTGTAGTTCCGCCTGATAAAGTTCTCATTTTTTTATCAAACATATTTTTTAGTAAAAATTGATTAAACAAATCCTCATCAAGCTTTTGATTTGTTTTTCTAATGTCTTTTATCATTTCAATAATATGGCCTATAGTCATATTATCAGGATATCTGCCTATTTGCGGCATATATCCAATTTGTTCGCGGTATTTATAATCTTTAGATATTAAATTACCATTTACTTTTATGTTTCCTTTATCAGGAATTACCATTCCTAAAATACTTTTTATTAAAGTAGTTTTTCCACAACCGTTAGGCCCTATCAAAGCAATACAATCTCCACTATTAAATGTTAAATTAATATTGTTTAATACCTTTAGTTTTCCAAAGCTTTTATGTAATTGATTTATTTCTATCATAAAGCAACCGATTTCATTAATGGTTTGTTGTCAATAAAATTATCGGGGGTTAAGCTTGGCAAAATTTTTTCTGATTTATCTAATAAATTTATCATAAAACTTCTAAACAACAACATTGCTGGTGGGTTTTTTTCTACAATTATAGAAAATAAACTTAATGGATGATATGGAATATCTCCAATTTTATCTTTATTTAAATCATAGCCTTCATATTTATCCCAATAGTTATTATCAAAATTGTTTAAAACAACACTTCCATTTGTACTTATATCAAAGGTATTATTAACAAAATTATTATGTGTTATTTCATTATCCATGCAACTAGCTTGTATTTTCATTCCCCAACCGTTGGCTTGTAAATTATTTTTTTCTACTTTAATTCTATTTGTTCCTTCCATGTATATTCCTGTAGTATTTTTTTTAAATTGATTACCATAAATGTAACTGTCAGAAATTTCTTTTAACATTAAACCATAAGCAGCATCTCCCCAATTTTCTTCAAATACATTATTTACCATTTTAACTTTGTGTGTAAACATAACTGCAACTCCGGCACCGTTATTTTTAAACGTATTAGAAATATATGCATCATTATTTGAGAACATAAAATGTAAACCATATCTTATGTTTTTTACTGAATTGTTTTTCCAAATAATTGAGTTTGTTACAAATTCAAAGTAAATTCCATCTCTATGTCCTGTTACATTATTTTCAATAATTTGTAAACTATCGCTTTTCCAGCAATGTATTCCATTTCCTATTTGTTGCTCTTCAACTGCGTAAGCCGTTAGTTTATTGTTTTTAATTATACAATGTTTACTGTATTGTAAATAAATTCCAAAAAAATTATCGTCTAAAATATTATTAGTTATTGTTACGCATTTACTATCATATACTTTTATTCCCCCTGGGTCGTCTAAAGTTGCCATTCCTGATTTTTGGACTTTAATGCCTGTAACTAAAACATTGTTTGCTTTTATAGAAAGTACTTCATATTTTTTTTGGCCATCAAGCACCGGATAATCAATTCCAAATAAAGACAAAGGTTTATTAATAATTATATTGCCTTCTTTGTAAACACCACCATAAACAAATATACTATCTCCTTTACTACAATTATTAATAGCTTCTTTTATAGATTGAATTGCTTTATTTTTACCCACATGAAATTGTTTTCCAAATAAACAATTAGGTAAAAAAAACACTAAAATTATTTTAAAAACCGTTTTCAATTTACTTGTTAATTACAGCCCAATCAACATTAGTAGCTTGCCATTTATTTTTATAGGTTTCTGCACTATCTTTATTTAAAAAAGCGGCTATATTCCCTCCCATTGGGCTATTAACATTTTCTCCCTCAACAAAAATTAGATTATTGTGTTGAGTTAATTCGTTTGGGGTTAAATAATCTTGTATATAAAATGAAGCATTGTTTGCTTTATCTTTATTTTCTTGAGTAAAAGAAATCATACATGAAATATCATCAAATTTATAAACTCTACCCTTTTCGGTTACTATCTCACAGGCAAATCTTTTGTCTGAGATAGACATTTTACAATTATCGCAATCATCTTTATTTAAATTAATTTTTTCTGGTCCTGAATTTCCACATGCGCTAATTGTAAAACTTAACATTACTACAACTAGTGCTAAATTGCTCTTTTTTTTAGAAAATCTTTTTAAAATTTGTGATTCTTTTAATACGGCAATTAGCATTAACACTCCACTTCCTATAAAAAACCAGCCTCCTAAATCAGGGATAGAATAGGCGCCAAAGTTAAGTAATTGTTTAAAGCCAATTAATGGTGGTTGATAGGCCATTCCTGGAACAATAATAGCAGCATTTGGGTCTAGATCATGCCCATACTCGTACTCCCATCTCCAAAAATCAACCATAGCAACTACCCCAAATAAAACAAATAATGTAAAAACAGTGTTTAAAAATTTCTTATTTCCAACAATTGCTGCTAAGAGCGAAAGCGCTGCAAAAAAATAAATTATATATGGCAAAACTTTAAATTCTATAAAGTCATCAGTGTGTAATGTTTTCATTCCAATATAATGATTTAGCCCATTTATTATATCAACGTTACCAGCCAACTTATTTGCATGTATTTTTAAATTAAGTCCTTCTGGGTACTGAGGGGCATCTAAATCAATTTGCCAAATAGGCACAAATACCGAATAAATTAAAAGACCAGTAGCTATTACCAATAAAAATCTTGATAATAAAGAAATTTTGTTTTTCATAATTTCAAATTTAAGAATAAAAAAAAGGAGCAGAGAATTTTTTGTTTCTGCTCCTTTAAATAATATTAGTTAATTATTACTTTGAAGCAGGTTCTGCTTTAGGTAAATTCGTTCCAACGCTCCATTCTAATTTTACGTTGCTTCCTGCAGGTGATACACGCACGTAGCCTTGCATTTCTTGGTGTAATGCGCTACAAAAGTCTGTACAATACATTGGCATCATTCCTGGTTTATCAGCAATCCATTTTAAAGTTTGAGTTTCACCTGGCATAATTAATAACTCAGCATTATTTGCTCCTTTAATTGCAAATCCATGCGGAACATCCCAATCTTGTTCTAAGTTAGTTACATGGAAATAAACCTCATCGCCAACTTTAATACCTTCAATATTATCAGGGGCAAAGTGAGAGCGTACACAAGTCATATACACATGCACTTTATTTCCTTCTCTAACAACTTTTGATTCTTTTTCTCCTTTAGTTACATAAGGATGTTTGTTTTCATCAATTTTAAATAGTTTTAATGAATTTTTAGAAACAATATCTGCTGCAATTATTTGTGCATAATGAGGCTCTCCAATTGTTGGATAATCTAAAATCATTTCCATTTTATCTCCACTTATATCAAATAATTGCGCACTTTGTGATAACTCTGGACCAGTTGGTAAATAACGATCTTTTGTAATTTTATTATAAGCAATCATATATTTACCGTATGGTTTTTTAGTATCGCCACCAGCTACACATAAATGTCCAACGGAATAAAATGTAGGTACACGGTCAACAACGGTTAAGTCTTTTAAACTCCATTTTACAACTTCTGATGATACAAACATTGAAGTGTAACCAAAGCCTTTGTCATCAAACTCAGTATGAAGAGGCCCTAAACCTGGTTTTTTAACCTCACCATGCAATACTGCATCATATTTTAAAACCGGAACACCTTCATAATCTCCATCAAATGATTTTGATTCGATTGCTTTTAACATTTTTGAATAGCTAAAAACAGGAATTAATGCTGCTAATTTACCACTACCTACAATGTATTCACCTGTTGGGTCAACATCACAGCCGTGTGGAGATTTAGGACATGGCATCATAAAACATAAATCTGGGAAATCTTTTATGTTTAACACAGTAACTTCATTTTTAATTTCAGATGTAGCTGAATGTGTTTCGTCGCTATATTTATTATGGGCATACTTAACAGGCATTTTTTTACCTTTACCTGCTTTAATATATTCTTCGGCTTTTTTCCAGTTAACAGCCATAATAAAATCTTTATCTTTTTGCGAAGCGTTTACTTCTAATAATGTATTTGCTTGTTCTACATTATAACATGAGAAAAAGAACCAACCGTGCGAAACACCTTTACCAGCCCGACTTAAATCAAAATTCATTCCAGGGCATTCTAATTGAAATGCAATATCTAAGTTTCCATCTTCTTTACCTACGCTAATAAAACTTAAATAGCCTTTAAAATTTTGTTTGTATGTGTTGATAGGAACATCTCCATTTGCATTATCTGGCGGAACACTAAAACGTGTACCAGCAACTAGGTATTCAGTGTTTTCAGTAATATAAGGTGAAGAGTGATTACCTGCACTATTAGGGATTTCTAAAATCTCTTCTGTTCTAAATGTTTTTAAGTTAATACGTGCAACACGAGGGGTGTTATTAGCATTACCAAAAGCCCATTTTCCATCATATTCACCATTAGTTTTCGACATTTGTACGTGATGTAAATCGTCCCAAGGAATAGACCCTTTTGAGGTATTTAACATTGGTTTAGTTTCTTCGCTATACCCCCATCCTTTTTCAGGGTCACCTGCAAAAACTGGTATTACACGAAGTAAACGACCACTTGGTATTCCATAAACACTCATTTGGCCACTAAATCCTCCGCTTACAAAATTGTAATATTCATCTAGTTTACCTGGTGCCACAAACGATTTTACGGCAGCATTTCCAGTTACTACATTTGCTGTATCTTTAGGCTTACAAGATTGTAAGGCAGCACCAGCAATTAACACGCCGCCTAAGGCGATATGCTTTAAATTATTTTTCATATATATTTTGTTTTATGTTTTATATTTATTTTACGCCGTCATTTTTGCGCATAAATTCTAATATTTGACGCGACTCTTCATCAGTTAAATTTTGATTAGGCATACGCACTAAACACAATTCTAACATTGCTTGTGCTTCAGGGTCTTTATCTAACATTGGGTCAGGATTTGTTATAAAATTCATTATCCATTCTGGAGTTCTGCGTTTTGTAACATCTTTCCAACCTGGACCAACTAATTTTTCGTCGGTATATTTATGGCAAGATGCACATTTCACCCCTGCAGCAGTTTCTCCAGTAGTTGCCATAGCAGCATCTAATTTATCTGTTAATGCTAATGATTCTGCTGTATATTTACCTTCTCCACGTTTTGGGTCATATTCATTAGGATCAGGGGTGTTTGTTGCCGGTTGATCTTGTGTTGTTGAAGTTTGTGTTTCAGTTGATTTTTTTTCTCCACCACCACAGCTTATTAATAAGGCTGAAGTGAAAATTGTTGCAATGATTATTAAATTTTTCATGTTTTTAAATTTTATACAAATTTATACATATTTTTAGATTTCAAGTATGATTAAAGACATATATTCCACTAGATTATTATCACTTGGTTTTATGACAAAACTCAGTTTTTAGTTTTAAGTTAGGTTTAAAACTATTGATATTATTGTTGTAATTTTTTGGAAATATAAAAGAAATTAAGGGCACTATTACTTATTAAAGTAAGTTAAGTGCCCTTAATTAAAAAATGGTTTAAAAAGTATTATGCTTTTTTTTCTGATTCAGTTTTAGCGTTTACATTTGATAAGGCTGTCATATCTCTATCAAAAAAGTATAACCCCCCTTTATCATCTCCAATTAGTTTTAATTTGTCAACTATTTGTCTTGCTAATGCTTCTTCTTCAATTTGTTCGCTTACGTACCATTGTAAGAAATTATGTGTTGTGTAATCTTTTTCTTTTAAAGTGATATCCACTAAGTTGTTTATTTCATTAGTTACTTTAACTTCATGCTTTAAAACCTCTTCAAACACAGCTTTAACAGACTTAAATGTAACCGGTGGTTGTTTTAATGCAGGAACAACACCATGGCCGCCACGTTCATTTACAAACTTAATTAATTTAATCATGTGCATTCTTTCTTCGTCTGCATGAACGTATAAAAACTGTGATACGCCATTTAACCCTTGAGTTTCTGCCCAACTAGCCATTGCTAAATAATATTGCGACGATGATGCTTCTAGTTCAATTTGTTTGTTTAATGCTTGAGTAACTTTATTTGATAACATAATTTAATTTTTAGTAAATATAAGAAGTAATCATTAATGTATGGGTTAAAACATATTTAAATTATTTGTTTAGAAACAATTTAATTAATCAAAAAATCCTCGTTACGCTTTGCTAAACGAGGACGAGTTGGGGGATTAGCTAACGCAAAGCCAAACACACAAAATCATACGGAGCTTATAATACGATAACAATTTATTTATTATTAGTTGAAACATTATTTTTTTCGGTTTTAAACAAATTAGAGAAATTGTAACCTATTTTTAACGTTGCAAGAAAACCCGGTATAATACTCTTCGGATTGCTTCCTAAAAGTTTTGGTTTTTCTTCGTAATGACTTAAATATTGCAATCCAGATCCAATAGCCGCATCTAGACAAAATCCACGCTTAGATAAAAATTGATACCCAATTAAACCACCAATACCTGAGTAATTGTATGTTTGAATGTTTAACGAATTATCACCAGGCCCTACACCATTAATAGATTCTGATTTTTGAATTCTGAACTGATTTTGAACATAACTTCCCCAATACCATTTCTTTAAAAAAACAGATTTAGAAGTATATTTCTTAAAATAAATCGTGCTGTTTATTATTTCATTTGACAAAATTTTTATCTCGTTTGCGTTGTCGATAAGCCCATAACTTATGTCTAAGCTTAAAGAATAATTCCTTTTTAATCCTTTTTCTAATGACAAACCAGCATAAAAATCCTTGTTTATGATGGCTATTGGGATCCCAAGCAAATCAGTTTTCACTATAAAATCGTTTTGAGAATTCACTTGAATAACAAACAAGATTAGTAATTTAAAAATTAAAAAGCACCTCATTTATTTAGTTTTATAATTTTAACAAACTTAACAACATTATTGGTATTAAAATCAACAAAGTAAATTCCATCAGTATAATTTTTTAATTACGTACTTTCTTTAAAAAAAATTAAAATCGTTTTTATAATTTTTAATACACTACCTGCGATTTTTAAATTATTTTAAATTATTCATTATTAGGAGCCTTGTCATTTTTATAAAGGTTTGAAAAATTGTAGCCTATTGTGATTAAGCCAAATCCACCAGGTATAATTTTCTTAGGATTAATACCCAATACAGTTGTTTTTTGTTGATAATAGCTTAAATAGGCGACGCCAAAGCCTAAACAAATATCTAAACAAAAACCTCTTTTCGTTAATAATTGATAACCAAAAAGTCCACCTAATCCAGTATAGTTGTATTTGCGAGTATCAAATTTTTCTCCCAAAGAAATAGTATTATCAAATATCTCTTTGGTTTGAGTTCTAAAACTATTTTGTAAATAAGCACCATAATACCATTTTTTAAAAAAAAATGTTTTGGAAAAATATTTTTTAACATAACATCTTGCTAAGAAAGTCTCACTCTTTAACAAATCATTGCTTTGGCTATGTTGAATCAAACCATAACTAAGTCCAAAATTCATTGAATAATTCTTTTTTAATCCTTTTTCCAGTGTAAGATTTGCGTTGAACGATTTATTAATTATAGAAATAGGTATCGTCAACAAATCTGTTTTCACTATAAAATCGTTTTGAGAATTCACTTGAATAACAAACAAGATTAGTAATTTAAAAATCAAAAAGCACCTCATTTATTTAGTTTTATAATTTTAACAAACTTAATAACATTATTGGTATTAAATCCAACAAAGTAAATTCCATCAGTATAATTTTTTAAATCAATTTCGTCTGAATTCAAAGTTTCTACTTTTAAAAATTGCATCTGTGAATTGTATATTTTTATTTCAAACTTATCTAACTTACTTTCGTAATTTAAGATTTTATAATGAAACAACCCCGTTGTGGATGGATTAGGAAATACATCAATTTCAAACGAATTTTCAATTTTGTTTTTTGAAGTTTGATTATTAAAAATTGTTTTTATGTATTCGTCTTGAATAAGTAATGGCGAATTGCTTTTTGAAGGATTGTTATTAACCATTAAACTATCGTCGTTTCGAACTCTGCCGGCAATATTAATAAAGGAAACAGGGATTATTTTAAATTGACTTTCTATTAAATTGCCGCTTGTACCCGCTTCATCCTTTATTACAATCTCATGGACGGCCTCATAAATGCTGTTATTTGGAATTTGCGTTCCAAGTGCAAAAGTAATGCTATTTGTAGCTTTAATGTTTTTTGGTGCAACAGTTGTATTTACAACATTGTTAATTATAACCGGCACAACATAATTAGCTTTAATAAATGTAAGAAACTTTTGCCCCTCACGCCAATTACCTTGATCATCGAATGTTGCCAATTTGATAATATATTTACGGTTACCCGCTAATTGAGCAGGAGAAAAAAAATTAAAATCAAAAACTTGCTGCCCTACATTAAATGTTTGTGGGAAATTCTGGTCTAATAATTTCCAACGCCCAATTTCATCGGGGCAATTAAAGTTATCAT
>CAZAPH010000075.1:8612-14147 GCA_964487105.1 uncultured Akkermansia sp. | reverse complement strand
GCATTTTTACTATCTGTAAATGGGGCAGAGGAGCCATTGGTAATTGTAAATCCTAGCGCAACAGATTGGTTTGTGATTGGATTTCCCGAAGCATCTCTTGCTAAACCTTGATAATTAATAAATTTTGGGGTTTGGGCTTTTAGTATTACTGAGTATATCAAAAAAAGCATGGTAATACATAGTAGATTTCGTAATTTAGATTTATTCATTTTTCTATGAATTATTAATAATTAAAGATATAACAATTTTTTTAACCGACAAAATGTTAAAAAATACGATTAAGCAATTTGATTATTTTTATTTAAAATAATAATCTTTTAAATAATTTGGTTCAAAATAAGTAATTTCTTCAAACTGGTTTTTAATAAATTTTAAATATGCAACTTTATGAAAATTTTTTACGCTACTATTTATATCATTTAAAAAATTGATGTTTAAATTTGATGCTAAAAGTGTTTTACATTTTTGAGCGCCATCACCTAAACAAATAATTGAGGAATAATTTTGATAGTCTAAATAAGTAGTTTCGGTAATAATTTTAGCTTCTTCTGGTAAAATAAAATTAAACTGATGGTTTAATAAACAGGTGTAAACTTCCATTCTTCGAGCATCAATCATAGGTAAATAAAATTGGTTTTCCTTTAATGCAATAGGATAACATAAAGCCTGAAGGCTACTAATTCCAATAATTGGGCAATTTAATGCAAAAGCAATTCCTTTTGCAGCACTCACACCTATACGTAAACCAGTGTAAGAGCCTGGTCCTTTATTTACTGCAACAGCATTTATATTTTGTGGTTTTAAATTATTATTTTTTAATAAATCACTAATATAAACATGTAGCATTTCAGCATGTGTGTTACTGTTATTGCTTTCAATACAATCCATTAAATTTTCACCATAAGCTAATCCAACAGAACATAAAGTTGAGCTTGTATCAATTAGTAAAATTACAGGTAATTTATTTTCTGTTTTTGCTTGTATATCCATTAACAAGTGCTTGTTTAAAGTTTTTCAAATTTAAACAATATAACCAATAATTATAACATTTAAGCGTTTAACTTTATAGAGTAAATATGATAAACAACACACCTAATAGCTTAATTAAAGAAAGTAGTCCGTATTTATTACAACATGCCTATAACCCTGTAAACTGGTTATCTTATAGCGATTATGCCTTTGAAAAAGCAAAACAAGAAAATAAAATAGTATTAATTAGTATTGGTTATAGTGCTTGTCATTGGTGTCATGTAATGGAACACGAAAGTTTTGAAGATGAACAGGTAGCACAACTAATGAACAACTATTTTATTAATATAAAAGTAGATAGGGAAGAAAGAACTGATGTTGATATGCTTTACATGCAAGCTGTACAATTAATGACAGGGCAGGGGGGCTGGCCATTAAATTGTTTTACTTTACCAAATGGTAAACCTATTTATGGTGGCACTTATTTTAATAAACAACAATGGCTAAATGTTTTAAATAATTTAGCTGACTTGTATCAAAATAATACAATTAAAGTAGAAGAGTATGCTGAAAATTTAACTAATGGAATTAAAAAAGCAGAGTTATTAAATGTAAATATCGAAAAAAATGATAACGAAAATTTAAATCAAATTTTATTAAATGGAGTTGAAAAATGGAAATTACATTTTGATTTCTTATACGGAGGACCAAACCGTGCACCTAAATTCCCCTTACCAAATAATTATTTGTTTTTGTTAAATTATGCAACTAACAACCAAGCCACTGAGTTATTAAACCATGTTAATTTAACATTAACTAAAATGGCAAACGGTGGTATTTTTGATCATTTAAATGGCGGCTTTGCAAGGTATAGTGTTGATGAACAATGGAAAGTACCGCATTTTGAAAAAATGCTATACGATAACGCTCAATTAGCACTTTTATACAGTAAAGCATATATAAAAACGGATAATATTTTATTTAAACAAACAGCTATAAAAACATTAAATTTTATAAAACATGAGTGGTTTAATGAAGGTTATTTTTATAGTGCTTTAGATGCTGATAGTGAAGGAGAGGAAGGTAAATATTACGTATGGGAGGAAGAAGAATTACGTGAAATTTTAAAAGAAGATTATAATTTATTTTCTGAATATTTTCAGATAAATAATATTGGATATTGGGAAGACGAAAAATACATTTTAATAAAAAAAGAAGACGTTTCAGCAATTTTAGTAAACTATAATTTAAGTTTAAAAAATTTAGACCATAAAATAGACGAATGTATTTTAAAATTAAAAGAAGTACAGTTAAAAAGAATTAAACCAGGTTTAGACGATAAAAGTGTTTGTGCATGGAATGCAATGGCTATTAGTGCGTTTTGCGAAGGGTATTTAAGTTTTAATATTGAAAATTATAAAAACGTTGCTTTAAAAGGAATAGATTTTTTATTAAATAATTTTATTAAAGAAGAAAATTTAATTTATAGAATTTATAAAACAAATACTATAAAAATTAAAGGCTTTTTAGATGATTATGCTTTTACAATTGAAGCCTTAATAAATGTTTATAAAATAAGTTGCAACGAAAACTATTTACTAAAAGCAAAAGAGTTATGTAATTATGTGTTAACTAATTTTATAAATCCAAATAGTCATTTATTATTTTATTCGCAAGAAAATAATTTAATACTACAAACCACAGAGGTTAGTGATAATGTTATCCCATCATCTAATTCTCAAATGGCCAATAATTTTTACGAAATTGGAAGGTATTTTAATGAGGAGATTTTTATTACAAAAGCAGTAAATATGTTAACTATTGGCATTGCTAATTTTAATAATTATGGTGCTGGATATTCGAACTGGGCTATATTGGCTCATAAAATAATACAACCTCAATTTGAAATTACAATTGTTGGTAACAATGTTAATACTATTTTACTTGAGCTTTATAAATATTGCCCCACATATCCGATTTTAGCAGTTAGTAAACAAACAAGCAGTTTGCCTTTAATTAAAGATAAGTTTAGTGTAAATGAAACTTTAATTTATGTGTGTAAAAACAAACATTGTTATCTGCCTGTAAGTACAGTTAATGAAGCTATAAACTATTTTGAAAATTAAATTTGCATATTTATTACTATTTTTCACTAATATTTTTGTTGCCCAAGTTTTGCTTCCTACATATAGTACAGCCTTTGATAAACAACATCAGTTTAATAAAGAGCTTATTAAAAAACATGGCATAAAAAAAATTACTTTCGAAATAGTTGATAAAAAAGATTTTGAAACTGTTGTTGATAAAAGCTTAACTGAAACGTACGAGTTTGATACTAATGGTTTATTAAGTAAATTTTACTATACAACCATTGTTAAATCTGTTGAACGGACATTGCCAACTGTTAGTTACCATAAAAGAAAAAAACATACAATTTTAAAAACATTTACCGAATATATTTATGATACAATTAGCATAAATTATATTTATCAAAATAATTTATTGGTATTAAAACGAAATTTTGATGGAATTAATTATTACGAAAGTCGTTATTTTAAATATGATACTAATAAAAATATTATTAAAGAAACAAGGTATAAAGAAACCAACAACAGTTTAAATAATCATGAGTTTATACTTGGCAATCAAGTTTTACTTAGTTTGGATAGTATGAATTATACTAAATATAACCCTTTTCAAACAAAATGTGTTTATTTTAATAACGAAAACCGCCCATATAAAGAAAATTATATTTATAGCGATAGTTCAGGAAATGTAATTAAAATGGTTGAAAATTATGTTGCGGCAAGTTGGATTGTGCAAGAACAAGTATTTAAATACGAAAAAAACAAACTTATAAGTGCTGAATTTAAAGGTAATGCCAACACTTTGTTTACCAAAAAAGTAAATTTCATTTATGATAATTTAAATGAACTTTATGAAGAAAAACATTTTAAAAATGATCAGTTAGTTAAAGAAATTAGTTATGTAACAGATAAACAAAACGGTTTATTAAATTCTTTTGTAGAAAGAGATCCTATAAATAAAAGTTTAAAAATTGTAAAATTAAAGTATGATTTTGGATGGCTTTCTATAAATAAAGAAGCAAAATAATTAACCCAGATTTTGCAGGTGTTTTAAGTCGGAATAGAAGTTCTATTGCAAATTCTGGGATTAATTAAGTTCAAACATATATCCAACTCCTCGTATTGATAAAAAGTATTTTGGTTCTTTTGGATTTAGTTCAAATAATTTTCTAAAATTTAAAATATAATTATCAATTGTTCTGCCTGATGGATTTTCGTCTTTATGCCATAATTGCTCAATAATTTCATCTCTCGAAACTACTTTGTTTAAATTAGACGTTAAGATTTTTAATAAGCCAATTTCCCTTTTTGATAAATGTAATTTTTCACCAGTAAATGTTTCAATTTCAAACGAATCAAAATTTACATTGTTTTTACCAAAATTAAATTGGTTTGTAGAAATTGTTTGCTCAGTTCGTTTAATTAAATTGTTAATTCTTAACAACAATTCTTCAAGTTCAAATGGCTTTGTTACATAATCATCTGCACCTAATTTTAAACCTTCAATTTTATCAATACTTTGGTTTCGTGCACTTAAAAATATAACAGGAATAGTTGGTTGTGCAATTTTAAATTGTTTACAAAGTTCAAATCCATTTACATCGGGTAACATTATATCTAATAAAATTAAACTTAAATTGTTTTTATGTAATTCAAATTCTTTAATTGCCTTTTTACCTGTGTTTGCTAGTTTAGTAGTATAGCCTTCCAGTTGTAGGTTTAAATCAAGTGTTGATGCTAAGGTTGTTTCGTCTTCAATTATTAATATTGTTTTATTTTTATTCACTTTTTCCAAAATTAACGATTTTAAAACTAATTATAAATTAACACATAATTAACATTATGTTAAATAGAGTAGTTTAAAATTAAGCGTAATACCCATTACGCTTAATAAATTAATACTTTACAATTTTAGCATCTGCTTTTGAATAAGCAGGACATTTTTCGTGGCTTTTACAGCTACTTAAAGATAGAACTACAATTGCAAACACTACTACTACTCCAAGTAATTTTTTCATTTTTTAAATTTTAATATACAAATATAATTTTTTTTTATATTCAAAAAATACCACTTATACATTTACTTTATGTAGTTATTAACAAAAATTTATTGTACTTTTAAACAATACGGTTTAAATTAACATATTTAATTATAACGTTTTTTTGCGCCTTTAGTTTTGCGCAGGATATCCATTTTTCGCAATTTAATGGTAGTTTATTAAATCAATCGCCTGCTTTTACTGGTTTTTTTAATGGTGATTATCGTATAAATGCTATTTACCGCAGCCAATGGTCTAGTGTACCTGTTCCATACTCAACGTTTAGTATGGGTGGCGAAATGCGTGTAAAACCTTTTGTAAATAGAAAAGAAATGCTTGGTTTAGGTATTACTTTTAATAACGATAAAGCTGGTGATGCTAATTATGGTACTAATCAATTTTATTTTAGTAGCTCTTATATTATTCCATTAAAAAATGAT
>CAZAPH010000075.1:4714-8602 GCA_964487105.1 uncultured Akkermansia sp. | reverse complement strand
ATCTACTGGTTTAAATTTTGGTATTTGCCAGGTTGGTTTTGTTTATTCTAAAATGACTTTTGATAACCAGTTTGATGGTTCAAATTATAATAAAAACCTTGCAACTGGTGAGCGCTTTAATTACACCTCTTACACCTTTGCCGATTTTAATATTGGGGCTAGTTTGCAATATATCATTAATTCTAAACACAGGTTATTATATGGGTTAGGTTTACATCACCTTACTAGTCCGGTAATTACATACCAAGGCAATAAATTAAGTAAGTTAGATTTTAAATGGAGTAACTATTTACATTTTTCAACACCTATTTCATTAAAAGCTGATATTATTGCTGAAGCGCTTATTAACACTCAAGGTAAGAATTACGAAGTTATCCCCCACGCCACTTTAAAAAATTAATTTAATAAAGATTTAAATCAAGCCATTTTAGGTGGTTTAAGTTTAAGAGCGCGTGATGCTTTTATTTTAAGAGCGGGTTATCATTTTAAAACCATGCAAAGTGGTATTGCTTATGATATTAACACTAGCAAATTTATTGCCGCTACAAATAACCGCGGCGCTTTTGAAATTTTTATTAATTATATTATTCAAACTAAAAAAAGTTATACTGCCAAAAAAAGAGCTTGCCCTGTTTTTATGTAATTAATATATTTTGAAAAAATTAAGTTTTATCATATTTATTTTTGCTATCCAAAATTGTTTTGTTGCACAAAGCAACCGTAAATTAAAAGTTTATGGCGACCAAGCCTTTGCTGAAAAAGATTGGTATGGTGCCGCACAATATTATAGTAGATTATATGCAAGAGATAGCAGCGATATTAACCTTCAATACCAATATGCCGAAGCAAGCAGGTTAAATTTTGATAACGCAATTGCAATTAGACTTTACACTAAAGTAATTTTTAATGACGATAAAAATAAATTTCCGCTTAGTTTTTATTGGTTAGGCCAATTGTATAAACAACAAGGTAATTATAAAGAGGCAAAAAAACAATTTACCAAGTTTAGTAAAACTAAAAAAAAGAAAATTAAAATTAATATTGATTACTATTTAAAAAAATGTACACTCGAAATTGAAGCGTGTACATGGGCTCCTAATGCAATAAAATTACCAGTTATACCAAAACCAGAACATTTAGATACCAATATTAACAGTAAAGTTAGTGAGTATGCTGCTTTTGAAATGGATAGTACTTTGTATTTTTCTTCGCTTAGAAGTAAATCTAAAAATGATGCCAATGAAATAAATTACAATAAAATTTATACAAGCGAACTTAAAAATACAAAATGGCAAAAACCAATTTTATTAGATACAACTATAAACGCAACCTATTTACACAATGCTAATACATGTTTTACCAGTGATTATAAACGTATGATTGTTTCGCGTTGTAAAGCTAAAAACAGTAGTGAGTTTACTTGCGAATTGTATTATTCTGATAATTCTGCGGGCAAATGGTCTAATTTAACTTTACTTCCATCTCCTATTAATTTAAAAGGCTATAATACAACACAACCTTGCTTTGGCGAAATTAATAATAAAGAGGTTTTGTTTTTTGCCAGTAACCGTACTGGTGGTAGCGGCAACTTAGATATTTGGTATAGTTTTATGAATAATGATGGTACTTTTGAAGCACCTATAAATACAGGTACTTTAGTAAATACACCTGATGATGAAATTACGCCTTGGTATATTAAAGAACGTAAGCTGTTGTTTTTTAGTAGTACCTACCATAAAGGTTTAGGCGGATTTGATATTTTTAAATCTAAATTTAACGATACCACTTTTTTAGAACCCGAAAATGCCGGTTATCCAATTAATAGTAGTTATAATGATATTTATTATTCGGTAAACAAAACTAAAAACAGAGCTTATTTAAGTAGCAACCGAATTGGTTCATATTTTGAACATAAATTAAATTGTTGTAATGATATTTATAGATTTGATATTGATCCGCTCACTCAACCTCCAAAACCAGTTGATACTTTACAACAAAATAAAAATCAAATGAAATTATTAGTGCCTTTAACTTTATATTTTCATAATGATGAGCCTGAACCTAAAACTAAGGTTATTACCACTCAAAAAAATTACCAAACAACTTATTTAGATTATAAAAAATTAGTACCTGATTATGAAAAATATTACCCTACCGGTTTAACTGAAAATTTAAAAGAAAAAGCTTTAGAGCAGTTAAATGATTTTTTTGTTGATAGTGTTGATGCTGGTATGATTGCCTTACAAAAATTTAGTAAATTGTTAGAACAAGTTTTATTAAAAAACGAAACCGTTAAAATTACTATGAAAGGTTATTGCAGCCCATTAGCAAGTACTGATTATAATATTAATTTAGCAAAAAGAAGAATTAGTAGCTTAAGAAATTATTTTACTGAATATAATAATGGCTGGTTTAAAAAATACATAAATAACCAAACCCTTGGCGAGGGCAAAATAATTTTTGAAGATGTAGAAATTGGTGAACTTGTAGCCAGTAAAGTTAGTGATGATTTAAAAGATAAACGTAATAGTGTTTACAGCCCATTTGCGGCAGTTGAAAGAAAAATACAAATTATAGCCGTAAGTTTTGGTGCGGAGTAAACACTATGATATATTTACATTTTAACAGAAGATGTGCAACTACAAAATATTCCAAACCCTTTTGAAAATAAAACAACTATAAAATATAGCATACCAACAAAATTTAGCGGTACTTTTTTAATAAAAATATTTAAAATTACGGGTGAAGAGTTAATGAGTTACAAAATTGATAAAACACAGAAAGAACTATTAATAGATGCTAGCCATTTAGTTAATGGTGTTTACAATTACGCTTTAATAAACAACGATGAAATACTTAAAATGAAACAAATGATTTTAAGCAGATGATTTTCATCCTATTTTAATCGATAATACAGAATATTTTAGTCATTACAGATTAACAACTTACTTCCCTTGATAATAACTTAGGTAATTTTTACGCCATTGTAAACTGGCTAAGGCATTTTGTTGTTCAAGTAGTTGGTAATTATCTAAATTAATTGGAAGCGAAAAAATAGCATGTACATTTTTGCTTGGTTTGGCTATCCACACTAAATTACTATGTGCCTCTGATTTGTCGGTACTTTTTAATTTAACTTTAAAACCTGCAGCTCTTAAAGTGTTTAATAAGGTAAGTGTTCCTTGTCCTTCTTTTCCGCTATAATAACCATGCCAATTAATTATAAGTTTTCCGTTAGGGTTTAACTGTTGTTTAATTAGGTTAAAACTTTCTAAAGTTATGGTGTGCGCAGGGCATTCTTCTGATTTAAACAAATCAAAAATTATGTATTGAAATTTGTTTTTGTTGTTATTAATATAGTTTCGTGCATCAGCTTCAACCACATTAACTTCAGAACTTAAATTAAAATAATTTTTACTGCAATTAATAATTCTTTGGTCAAACTCAACACCGGTTAAGTTAAAACCTTTTTCTACAAGCATATTAGCAAGTACGCCTCCCCCTAAGCCCAATAGTAACACATTACCTTTTGTACTATCTTTTAAAATTTCTGATGTAATAATTTTTAAATATTTACTACTGCTCTTTTTGTTAGTTAAATCATATTCGGTTTGAATTATGTTATTGATAGTTAATAAACGACTAACAGAATTATTATTTCGTTCTTCACTTACTTCAATAGTGCCATTTAAACTTTCTTCTTTATACAAAATGTTTTTTGATTTTGTGTTAATTTGTAGTGATAAATAATTAGTTAGAATGAAAACAACTAATAACCAAACATTTATTTTTTTTAAAGTTACAATGCTAATAACTACTAATAAGATACCAAAAGTAATAATGGTAGTATTAAAGCCAAAAAAGGGAATTACATAAAAACCAGATATT
>CAZAPH010000075.1:0-4704 GCA_964487105.1 uncultured Akkermansia sp. | reverse complement strand
AAGAATACCTCCAATAGTACTAATTCCATAAACGGTACCACTAAATTTACCAGCCTCAGTAGTATTAGCAATTAGTTTAATAAATAATGGAGATGAACAACCAAGCGCCGCTATTGGAATAAACAAAATAAGGCCTGTACTTAAAAGTACCGCCAAATTAAAATTAAGGTATGAAATACGAGGAACAATATAATAGGCCAAAAAAGGAATAATTGAAATGAAAATTGCAGCACTTAACAATACATTTAATAAAATTTTTGATGTTTCTTTTTTCTGACTAAAAAATGCACCACAAAAATAACCAGCAGCCAAACCCGCTAAAGTTATGGCCATTACACTACTCCACACATATAAACTTGTACCATAAATTGGCGAAAGTAACCGGGCGCCACACAATTCAACAGCCATTACAGTTGCACCTTCAATAAAAATTAGTGGTAAATATTTAAGTATTGGCTTAATTATTTATTTGGTTTATTATATTTTTAATTTTAACTAAAGTAGTTTTAAGTAATTTAAAATCAATAGTTAAATGCGGACAAATACGCATTGCTTTAGCTTTAAACAAAAACCAATCGGTAATAATTCCATTTAACAAACATTGCTTAATTACTTCAAAATTAATTGTTTGATTACTAAACTCAATAGCAGCAAAAGCACCAGTAACTTTTAATTTTACATTTTCTACTTCAGCCAATTCGTTAACAATAATTTTTTCAATTTCAATTGCTCTTTGGTGTAATTTTTCTTCTAAAATAATGTTGAGTGTTGCAAGAGCGGCAGCAATACAAACTGCATTGCCACCAAAAGTATTAATATGCCCCAATACCGGTTGGGTTGAAAAACCATCCATTAACTTTTTATCGGCAATAAATGCACCAATGGGTAAGCCACCTCCCATACCTTTTGCTAAACATAATACATCAGGCACAATATTATATTTTTCAAAAGCAAATAAACTGCCGGTTCTTCCAAAGCCTGTTTGTATTTCATCTACAATTAATAAAGCACCAATTTCGTTGCATTTTATTCTTAATGCATTAATAAACTGAAAATCAGCAATAGTTATTCCACTTTCGGCTTGCACTAATTCTACAACTACAGCAGCTGTGTTTGCACTAATTAAATTTAATTCTTCACTAGTATTATAAGTTAATTGTTTTGTGTTTGGCAATAATGGTCTATACGCATTTTTAAAATACTCATCGCCCATAATACTTAATGCACCTTGTGTTGAGCCATGGTATGAATTTTTAAAAGAAATAATTTCACTTTTACCTGTAACTCTTTTAGCTAATTTCATTGCTCCTTCAATACTTTCGCTACCACTAGTTGTGTAATAAATACTGTTTAAACTTTTTGGTAATAAGGGTAACAAAGTAGTGGCATACTTAACTTGCGGACTTTGGTTAAACTCGCCGTAAACCATTAAATGCATAAATTTCTGACATTGTTCGTTAATGGCTTTAACAACTTTAGGATGACAGTGCCCAACATTACTTACAGAAATACCACTAATTAAATCAACATACTCTTTTCCATTTACATCAATTAAAGTGCTGCCAAAAGCACTTGCAATATTAACATCAACCCCCATTAATGGGTTATCACTTGTTTGTGCAACATGTTGTAAAAAAAGTTGACGCTGATTCAAATTCATTTTTCTAAAATAAAAAATAATTCCTTATTAGCACGCGGTGTAATTGAATTGTAACAAGGTTCCATTTTAATAAGTTTTAAATTGGTTTGCTCAATTAAATTTATATACTCAGCTTGGCTGCCACCAAATGGTGGTCCGTTTTTTTCACTTTCAAAAATTGTATTAAATAATAAACCAACAAGTTGGCCATTATCTTTTAACAAATCAGCCATTTTATTAAAATAGTGTAATCTTAAGTTTACATTTAGAGCGCAGAAAAAAGTTTGTTCAATTATTAAATCAAAATTTTTTAAGTTTAAATCAAAAAAATTTAGATAAAGTAATTGTTCACTTGGGAAGTTGTAACATCTTGATTTTAAATTATTTAACGGTTCTATTGCAAAATCGCAAACGTAAGTATTAGTAAAACCGTTATTAAATAACCACTCGGCTTCATAAGAATTTCCAGCACCGGGAATTAAAATTTTAATTTGTTTATTAGTTAATGCTTCAAAATAGTTTAAAAGAGGAGTGCTAATGGTACCAATATCCCAACCAAAATTATTTGTTAGATAGCGATTGTTCCAATATTCATCATCTAATAAACCCATTTTTAATTTTCAGATACTTTAAATCTAACAGAATCAACACTTTGTCTGCTTCTTTTTAATATGGTAATTTCATAACCATCTCTATAGCGTTTATCGTTAACAGCAGGAATTCTACCATAAATAAAGTTTACATAACCACTAACGGTTTCGTAGTGAGGATTTTCTGGTAAAGCAATGGGTAAACTTTCGTTAACATCAGTTATTGTAGTTTGTGCGTTTACAATATATTCGGTATCACTTTTTTTCTCAACATTTGGTTTTTCTTCATCGTGTTCATCTTGAATTTCCCCTACTAATTCCTCAATAATATCTTCCATTGTAATTATACCAGCAGTTGCACCAAACTCATTAGTTACAATGGCCATTTGAGCGTGGTTTTTTTGAAATTCGCGTAAAAGTTCGTTAATTTTCATACTTTCAGGTACAAAATTAGCAGGACGCATAATTTCTTTTAACGACTTAAATTTATTATCAATTAAGGCTTTTAGTAAATCTTTAGAGTGTACAATACCAATTACATGATCAATATCTCCTAAATAAATTGGAATTCTGCTAAAGCCCTCTTCTATAATTTTTTTGGTTACTTCATTTTTACCTAATTCAACATCAAGTGCCACTACCCTATTTTGTGGTACCATAATTTGTTTTACTATCCTATCATCAAAATCAAAAACATTTTGTATTAACTCATTTTCGCTTGGTTTAATAGACCCACCCTCTTCACTTTCGGTTAAAATTAACCGTAATTCTTCTTCGGTATGTACATCTTCATCTCCACCTTGTTTAATACCAATTAATTTTAATACCAAATTAGAAGATTGATTTAAAAACCAAATAAACGGACTAAATAAAAAATAAAACACACGCATTGGCCAGGCAATAAACAAAGTTGTTGCCATACAATATTTTATACCAATCATTTTAGGGATTTGTTCGCCTAATGTAACATGTAAAATTGTTAATATGGTTTAAGCAATAGGAAGAGATATACTGTGGATAGCAATATCGTTTGGAGTCCAACCAATTTTATGAAATAAACTTTCAACCAATTGAGATATAACTTCCTCACCAACAGCACCTAATGCTAAAGATGCTAAAGTAATTCCTAATTGCGTTGCAGATAAATAGGCATCTAATTTTTCGATTAAAGTTTTGGCTAATTTTGCCCTACTACTCCCCTTTTGCGCTTTTAAGTCAAGTTGAGATGCCCTAACCTTAACCAAAGCAAATTCGGCAGCAACAAAAAAACCATTTAAAATAATTAAAAGAAATGTAATAAAAAGATCGAATGTCATATTTCCAAAATCAAATATACACTTTTTATTGAGGTTTTATTTAAGATACAAGAGCAATTTTTAAATGCTAATAAATAAATAGTTGATATAAATCACTAAAATTGTTTGAATTATAGCGCTAAATTTTAATAAATTAACTTTTGCTTTAGTGTTTTTTTATTACTTTTACAATAAATTAAAATTTAACCCAATGAAAAAAGTATTATTATTAGCTGCATTTGCTGGTTTATTAACTAGCACAGCTGTTGCTAACACAAAAGGCGACGATAAAGACAAAAAAGCAAAAAAAGAATGTTGCAAAAAAGATGGTAAAGCTTGTGCTGGTGAGAAAAAAGAAGCATGCGAAAAAGGCGAAAAAAAATCTTGTTGCAAAAAGAAAGCTGAACAATCAGAAACAGCTACAGATACAAAAGCAACAGAAAATAAATAATAAAATAAGTTGATTTATTTTAAAAAAGCCACCTAATCAGTGGCTTTTTTATTTGTTTAAAATTCTTTTATACTATTTTTATACTCTCAAGCCTATCACACACACATCATCAACTTGTTCAAGGCTTCCTTTCCAGTCTTCAAAAGCTTTATTTAATATTTCTTTTTGTGTATTTAAACTTTGGCTTTCAATAGATAGTATAAGTTCTTGTAGTTTTTTATATTTAAATTTTTTACTTTTTGGTCCTCCAAATTGATCTTGAAAGCCATCGGTAAACGTATAAATTAAATCGTTTTTTTGTAATTGCATGGTGTGTAAAGTGAAAGATTCATTATCTCTTTCATGTTTACCAATTGGAAATCTATCAGCTTTTATTTCAATTATACTTTTATTTCGTATAATCCATATAGGATTTAAAGCGCAAGCACAAGTTAAAACTAAATTTTCAAAATCAATACAAATCAAAGTACCATCCATTCCATCTTTTCCGCCATCTATACTTCCATCTTTTTTTAATGTATTTATTATTTTTAATCGGGTATAATTTAAAATTTCGTGAGGTAATACTAATTTTTCAACTTCAATGGCTTTTTCAAGACAAGAAATATTTAATAAACTCATAAATGCACCTGGTACACCGTGTCCAGTAATATCTGCACACATAAAAGCAAAATTGTTATTGTTAAATTTTGTAGCACAATAAAAATCGCCACTAACAACATCTTAAGG
>CAZAPH010000074.1:5014-14161 GCA_964487105.1 uncultured Akkermansia sp. | reverse complement strand
CCCAATAAACGGCTTAATCAACCATTACAATCTTGAAATGGATGTATGCTCAGAAAATCATAAACAAAAACAGCTGACTTGATAATTGCCGGTGTAGTATTGTCATTACGCTACCACTCAATTAGTGAGCGCATTGCATCTTCAGTTTCAATACCCGGAGGCGTTGTGTTAAAAATTGTTGTTTTAGTCCCATCAGGATGCGTTGCTTCAACAGAGTTGGGAGAAGTTTTATAATTGCCTTTGTGGTATTGATCTTTGTCGCTATACTTCATTAATTGATTATGAAGATTTTTTAAGCTGTTTTCAGTGATGTCAATATCTTGATATGATTCAGAGATTATATCAAGCACATTAAAGTAACCCAGTACTTCTTGCTTATCGCGTTCAACAAGTTTTTCAATTTTAATATTATTGAAGATGAATTCACGAACTTCATCATTTGTCATTTTGCTACCTTCAATACGTGTTGAAGCTCCAACACTATGAACTGTTGCAATTGATTTTAATTGTTTAAGAACTTGCACACCTTCTCGTCTATCGATTCCAGACCATTCACCACCAAAACGGTCAATAACACTAAGAAAACCAAGAATTTCAAAACTTAAATTGAGTTTAAACGTATGTATATTACTTGTCATATATATATAAATTTATTTATTGATACGATAATATACGTAAATATACGATAATAATTTCCGTAAAACAAAATAATTGATACGAAAATATTCGTAAATATACGAAAAAAAAATTGTAATAGTTAATAAAATATTGATAAACAGGGATTTATCATTTATTTGAAAAAATGACACATAAACAAAGCTGTTTAGTGGCTTTGTTTAATTCGAGGTTTATATAAGCCACTAGAAGTGCTCAAATTCTACCTTCCCAAATACCTGTTTTAATTAATTCAAGATTGGTATCTAAAAAATCATTTTTTTATTCTGAATCTGTATCAAATTAAGCAACTATTTGGAATTCCAAACAAAACGAAGACACAAATACTTAAAAAATTTAACTAAATTAAAATACCAAAAAACAAATAACTATAACTTAAAAAATTCAGCAAAATATTAAATAATTTTTGTCCACTTTTTGTTTGGAATTCCACTTGTTTAGTTGAACGATTATAGGCACCATTGTGATGAGCTAATCTTGATTCAATATTTTCTGTACTTCCTGTATAGAATTTGTTTGTTGAATTACTAAATATAATATAAACGTAATACATTGTTTTATAACAAAAAAAGCAAGGCTTTCCTTGCTTTTGTCGGGGTGGCCAGATTCGAACTGACGACCTTGGCGCCCAAGCGCCACGCGATACCATTATTCGGATTTTAAATCTTGTAAAAAACGATTTGCGCCACGTTTTTTTATTTTGTTTTCTAAAATTAAAGCTTCAGTTCTATTTGCTGTACTGAAAATTTTTACTATTTCCCAAGGTATTCCTTGTTTAGTTGAACGATTATAGGCACCATTGTGATGAGCTAATCTTGATTCAATATTTTCTGTACTTCCTGTATAGAATTTGTTTGTTGAATTACTAAATATAATATAAACGTAATACATTGTTTTATAACAAAAAAAGCAAGGCTTTCCTTGCTTTTGTCGGGGTGGCCAGATTCGAACTGACGACCTCCACATCCCAAATGTGGCGCGATACCGGACTACGCTACACCCCGATTATTTTAAAAATTGAGAGCGCAAATATATAACTTTCTTTTAACACAAAAAAATATTTTTAATATAATTTAAAGTAAGTTAACCAAAATACTCAACGTAAATTCTTTGGGTTTCGTATAATTTTACACAATGTAATTTAACACCATTTGGAATATGAGGTGTAAGTTGATTCCATATTGCAATAGCTAAATTCTCTGTACTTGCTAATACGTTTTGCATAAAAGGAACGTCTAAATTAAGATTTTTATGATCTAATTCGTTACAAACATATTTATTAATTATTTCACCTAATTGTTTAGCGTCAATTAAAAAACCAGTTTCAGGGTTAATTTCACCTTTAACTGTTACAATTAACTCATAATTGTGTCCATGCCAATTGGCGTTGGCACATTTTCCAAAAACTTCAATATTTTTGTCTTTGCTCCAATTTGGGTTATACAATTTATGGGCAGCATTAAAATGTTCTTTGCGAGTTAAGTAAATCATAGTAAATTAACGTTTTCAAAAGTACAAAATAAATTATGAAAATTTTAATTGTTTCTGCAACAGATTTTGAAATAAAACCACTACTCGATTT
This sequence comes from uncultured Akkermansia sp., assembly GCA_964487105.1. Lineage (GTDB taxonomy): Bacteria > Bacteroidota > Bacteroidia > B-17B0 > Aurantibacillaceae > Aurantibacillus. The sequence continues at coordinate 11,904 of CAZAPH010000074.1, read as the reverse complement.
TTATAGAATTTCAACTTTAAATAGTAACGAAATATATAAAGATAATATATCTAAAAATTTAAAAATTGATTTTTTATTTACATGTATTTGTAATGGTAATTCATCAAAAAAATTTAAAAAATAATTAAATAATAATTATGATTTAATTTTAAATGTTGGAATTTGTGGTTCATTTAAAACCAATTTAAATATTGGAAATGTGGTTTACATTTATCAAGATATTTTAAGCGAAATGGGTGCTGAAGACGATCAAAATTTTATTACTTATGATAAATTAAACTTGCCAGGAACTAACATTTACGCAGATTCACTAAATAAAAACACTGAGCTTTTTAATAAATTAATAAAAGTAAAAGGAATTACTGTAAACAAGGTACATGGAAATAATTTAAGTATAACTAACACATTAAAAATATATAATCCAGATGTTGAAAGTATGGAGGGTGCTGCTTTTTTTGCTGCGTGTAAAGAGAGTAATGCGGAATATTGTCAAATAAAAGCAATTTCTAATTTTATTGAAAAAAGAAATAAAAGTAAATGGAACATCCCTTTAGCTATAGAAAATTTAAATAGTGTAGTATTAGATTATTTAGAAAATAAATTATGGAAATAGAAATAGGTTATTCGCCATGCCCAAACGATTGTTTTATTTTTGATGCTTTAGTTCATAAAAAAATTGACACCAATGGTATTACATTTAAACCAATATTAGAAGACGTAGAAACACTTAATAAATGGGCATTAAAAGGTAAATTACCAGTTACAAAATTAAGTTACCATACTTTTTTATATGTTTCTAACATTTATGCTTTACTAAAAAGCGGAAGTGCTTTAGGGTTTAATTGCGGACCAATATTAATTAGCAAAAGTAAAGCTATTGACATTAAAACCGTTGCTATACCAGGAAAAAACACAACAGCTAACTTATTATTAAGTTTTGCTTATCCTACATTAACCAATAAAATAGAAATGTTATTTAGTGATATTGAAAATGCGGTATTAACTAATAAAGTTGATGCTGGATTAATTATACATGAAAATAGATTTACCTACCAAGCTAAAGGTTTACATAAAATTAAAGATTTAGGAGAGTATTGGGATAATTTAATAAATGCACCAATTCCTTTAGGAGGCATAGTTGCAAGTAAATCTTTAAATGAATCTTTAAGAATTGAAATAAGTCAATTAATAAAACAAAGTATTAATTTTGCTTTTAATAATCCTAAAGAAAGCATGCCGTATGTTAAACAACATGCACAAGAAATGCATGAAGATGTAATGCTTAAGCACATTAATTTATATGTAAATAATTTTAGTTTAGATATTGGTGATGTTGGAACAAACGCTATAAAACTTCTTATAAAAAAAGCTATTGAAAATGGAATAATATCTAACGAAATAAAGTTAGAAATTAATTAACTTTGCATAATGCTTAAAATTGGCAATATTATATTACCAGATTTTCCTTTGTTATTAGCACCAATGGAAGACGTTTCTGATCCTCCTTTTAGATTTGTTTGTAAACAATTTGGAGCGGATTTAATGTACACTGAATTTATTAGTAGCGAAGGCTTAATTAGAGATGCCATAAAAAGCAAACAAAAATTAGATATTTTTGATTATGAAAAACCAATTGGCATACAAATATTTGGTGGAGACGAAGATGCAATGGAAATGTGTGCTAAAATTGTTGATGCAACTAATCCTGATTTGGTTGATATAAATTTTGGTTGCCCTGTTAAAAAAGTAGTTTGCAAAGGTGCAGGAGCTGGAGTTTTAAAAGATATTAACTTAATGGTAAAACTAACAAAAGCCGTTGTTAAAGGAACTAATAAGCCAGTAACTGTTAAAACACGATTAGGTTGGGATGAAAACTCAATAAATATAATGGAAGTAGCTGAACGTTTACAAGATGTTGGTATTGCAGCATTAACAATACATGGTAGAACGCGTGCACAAATGTATAAAGGAGAAGCTAATTGGGAACAAATTGCAAATGTAAAAAACAATCCAAATATTAAAATTCCAATTTTTGGAAATGGAGATATTGACAGCCCACAAAAAGCATTAGCTTATAAAAACAAATATGGTATTGATGGTATAATGATTGGCAGAGCAGCAATTGGTTATCCTTGGATTTTTAACGAAATAAAAGCCTTTTTTAAAAATGGCGAAATTATAGCAAAACCTAGTTTAGAAAATAGAATTGAAGTTTGTGAAACACATTTAAAAAAATCTATTGAGTGGAAAGGAGAAAAACTTGGGGTTTTAGAAATGCGTAACCATTACTCAAATTATTTTAAAGGCATTGCTAATTTTAAAGAATACAAAACAAAACTTGTAACACTTAACAATAGCGAGGAAATTATTAAATTATTAAATGACTTAAAATTAAAGGATTTTGAAACACTTAGTTTAAATTAACTATTTTACTTTATCCAATAATGTAAATTTACAGGTTAAACTCTCTCCTTCTTCATCAGTTAAAACTAAGGTATGTTCTCCAACAGAAGGTAGTACAGCGATTTGATGAAATTTAATTGTGTTTCCTATATAGTTTCCATCTAAATGCCAATAAAGTATTGCATTATTTTTTTTATGAATAGCTTTAAAAATACATTTGCTTTTTATTCCAGATTCATCAACAGGAACATAAATTTTATAGCCATCTTTTGGATAAATTAAACCTATTTGTTGATAATTATTTTCGTTAATGCAATTGGGTAAAAATGGTGGTGGTACTTTATAAAATAAACTTTTTTGCTTAAAAAAATATTCTTGAATTGGGTTAGCAATAAAATAAATAGATTTAACCATTTTATTTACTTCATAACAATCACTATTTACTCTATACATACCTGTTTCATCTAAAAAAATTGGTTTGTGAAAAGGGCAAGTTTTTGATTGTTCATAGCCTTTTAAAACCTCTTCTAAAACAAAATCGTTACAATATTCATTTACTCGGTATCCACTTTGTTTACATACTTTTATTTTATTAAAACAACTACTTGGTTTAGTAAACCATAAACGAGAATTTAAAACATTAAATGTAGCAAATAATAAAGGAGCGGCACATGAAGTTCCTGTTAACTCAGGCCTACCCTCTCCATCAGCATTTCCAACCCAAACAGCAACACAATATTTATTATTTAAACCAACTGCCCATGCATCTCTAAAACCAAAACTGGTTCCGGTTTTCCAAGCAATTTTACTTTTATTTAAAAACTGCATCCATCCTATATAATCTTGGGGTCTTAATAATTCTGTCATTGCATTAAAGGTTTGCCAAATACTCCCAGCCTTTAACAAATCATTTGTTTGAGTTGGTTTTAATTTATTTATTTTAGATTGTTGTATAAAATTTAATTGCCTGTAATTATTTGGTAAATACCTATCTCTTATATTATTATAACTCTGCAATGCCCTTGCCATACTACTATATGCCCCTGCCACTTCAAATAAAGTTGCTTCTCCTCCACCTAAAATTAACGATAAACCATAATGTTGAGTAGGTTTTTTAAAAGTTGTAAAGCCTAATTGTTTTAATCTAAAATGAAATTTAGAAGAGCTGTACTCTTGTAACATTTTAACAGCCGGTATATTTAATGAACGAGCAATTGCTTCATTTGCAGGAACTAATCCATCATAGGTTAACTTAAAATTTTTTGGAACATAATTTCCTATTTGCGTGGGAATATCTTCAATTAAAGATTTTGGAAGAATTTTATTTTCATTTAACATAAACGCATATAAAAATGGTTTAAGTATACTACCTGTACTACGTGGTGCTTGAATTACATCAACAAAATTTTGATGTTCATTTAATTTATCATCTGAATTACCAATGTATGCAATAATATTTCCTGTTTCATTATCTGCAATTATTAATCCTGCATTATAAATATGGTTAGATTTTAAATAATTAACGTGTTTGTTTAATAATTCTTTTGCTTGTAATTGTATATTTAAGTTTAAAGTGGTTTTAACATATTGTGATTTTAAGTTTCGTTTAATTGCTAAATCTAGTAAATGGTTGGCGTGTTGAGGAATTGCAAATACTTTTATTGGAATTGGTTCCATTAACGCTAAAACAAAATCACTTTTTGAAATTTTATGTTTAAGGTATAGTTTAATTAATAATTTATTTCGTTTTTGTAATAAAATTTTTGAGTTTTTACCAGGGTAAATTAAAGATGGTGCATTAGGTAAAACGGCAAGTAATGCACTTTCTGCCCAAGATAAATTACTTACATCACGTCCATAATACTTCCAACTTGCGGCAGATAAACCCACTACATTGCTTCCAAAAGGGGCATTACTTGTGTAAATATTTAAAATACTTTTTTTAGAATAACTACATTCTATTCTAAATGCAATTATCATTTCAATTAATTTTTGTAAATAATTTCTTTTATTATTTCCGCGCATCATTCTGGCAACCTGCATTGTTATAGTGCTACCGCCACTTTCAATTTTTCCAGAGGATAGGTTTCTTTTAATAGATTTAAATATTGAAACAGGATTAATTCCTAAATGATAATTAAAATACTCATCTTCAAAAGTTAAAATGCATTCCTTAAATTTAATAGGAACACTATCACTAATAGGGAAACGCCATTGACCATCATCTGCAATTTGCGCGCATAATAACTGGTTGTTAACATCTACTAAAACAGTACTGTAACTTTTATTAAACAATTTATTTGGTAAACAAAATATAAAAGCAATTAAAACAAGTAATAAAAACATTGTTTTAATTTTATTATTAGTTATCTTATTTTTTATTTTATTTAAAAAAATCAATTAAAAATTCTATTTATTAAAACACTATGAAATTACTATAAATAGAAGTAACTTTGTATAAATTAAACATTAAAAATTTGCTCAAATATATTCCATTATTAATAATTAAATTTTATCAATACTGCATTCGTCCTTTTATACCAAGCGCATGCCGTTATACACCATCTTGTAGTGAATATGGAATACAAGCAATTAATAAACATGGTGCTTTTAAAGGAAGCTGGTTAAGTTTAAAAAGAATATTTAGATGCCATCCTTGGGGAGGAAGTGGCTTTGATCCTGTTCCTTAAATTTGTAAATTTGAATACATGAATACTAAATTATTTATAATCACTATAATACTTTTTACTTTAGGTTGTAAAAAAGATAATAAAATAGAAACACCTAATGAAACACCAACAACAAATTCTGGTGTTTTAGTGTTTAATATAACTGCTAAAATAAATAATCAAAATTTATTTTATAATACAACAATGTATAAGGGAAATGCTACGGATAGTTTTAAAGTTAGTCTCTTAAAATATTATCTTAGTAACTTTAAATTAAAAGACGTAAATAACAATACTTATTCAATAAATGAATATGTTATTAATGAACATAATACAAGTACAATAAGTTTTACTTTAAATAATATTTCACCTGGTAATTATAATTCTTTAAACATGTTAATTGGTGTGGATAAAGAAAAAAACATATCTGGCTCGCAAACTGGAGCTTTAGACCCAATAAACGGTATGTTTTGGGATTGGAATACGGGTTATATATTTTTTAAATTAGAAGGAGAATACAAAAATTCATTAACAACTACACTTAAACCAATTACAATTCATATAGGCGGATTTGAAGGAACTTTTAATTGTTTAAAAGAAGTAAATCTTAACAGTATAGACTTAAAAGTAGTTAACGATAAAAAAACAATTGTAAATATTGATTTAAATTTAAACGAACTTTTAAATACCCCAAAAACTTTAGAGTTTGATAATATTGCCATTTCATCAACATCTAAAGACGCAAAAATAATTGCGGATAATTATTTTGATATGTTCTCAGTTACTAGTATAATTAATCCGTAACTATTTATTTATTTTACATTATAACACTATTAAAAAACTAATTACATATTTTTTTATTTTAAATACTTTTTTTAGTTATTCACAGAATGTTACCATTAAAGGAAGAGCACATAAATCTTATTCAAATAAAATAATTCAATTATATAAATTTCAGGATTTTATAACTAATTATCAATTACTTGAAAGCACAGATACTATTAAAAACGATGGTTTCTTTGAACTACAAATGCATTGTGAATACACTCAACCCGTAATTTTAAAAATTCAAAATATAGAAAGTAAATTATATGTTCAACCTAATTTTGTTTATGGTGTAACTATTCCAGAAATTGAATCATCGTTAGATTATAACAATGGTGGTAAATTAGAACTAAATTTAAATATAATTGGAACTGACACAACCGAATTAAATCACTTAATTATTGATTATCAAGAAACTCAAGCCAATGCTTTAACTCAAAAAAATGATGCTTTTATAGGAAAATCAAATATTACTAAAATTCTAGATTCCTTATTTGTTAAATGTAACCAAAGGTACCAAAAAATTAACAACACTTATTTTAAAAATTATTATTTGTATCAGATAGCAGAATTAAACACTGCAATATCAAGAGGTGAGAATTATTTATTTGATTATTATATTAAAAACAAACCTATTCAATACCAAAATTTTGAATACATGAGTTTTTTTACAACCTATTTTAAAGGGTATATTCAAGCATTATCTTCAAAGAAAAAAGGACAATCGTTACATAATATAATTAATAAACAAGCTAATTGGACAACTTTAAATAATTTTTTAAAATCCGATGATAAATTAACAAATGATAGTATTAGAGAATTAGTTACTGTTTTTAATTTACTTGATTTTTATTATTCTTCTGAATTTAACGCTGATGCGATTGAGGCTTTGTTTTCTCAAATTAACAACGAATCAAAAATTAATTTAATTAAAACAATTTCTCAAAACATTTTAGTTCAACTTAAAAAAATGCAAGCAGGAAATCCTGCTCC
>CAZAPH010000074.1:0-5004 GCA_964487105.1 uncultured Akkermansia sp. | reverse complement strand
CCAGTTTTTAAAGCAAAAAACAAAAATGGAGAATTTGAATCAATTACTAATTTTAAAAATAAGTGGGTTTATTTGAATTTTTTTTCAACTAAAAATGAAAATAGCTTAAGAGAAATGTATAAAATAAATGAGTTAAACAAAAAATATAACGGGAAAGTTGTTTTTATAAGTGTTTGTGTAGATGATAGTATTAAAAATTATCAAAATTTCATTAAGAAAAACCCTAAATTTAATTGGCCAATTTGGTTTAATTATGATAAAGAACTTACCCAAACAGCAAAAGATATTTATTCGGTTATTGGAACTGAGGCCTATTATTTAATTAACAATAGCGGATATCTTGCACAATCACCCGCAACCTCACCAAGTAACGGCATAGAGTATAAATTTAATTTAATTTTTAAAATTAAAACTAAAACAACAAAAATAGGAATTAGATAATGATCAATTTACCTAATAGTTTAAATCCTAATCAAATTGTATATGAAGATAATCATATAATTATAATAAATAAATTACCCGGACAAATTATTCAAGGCGATAAAACAGGTGATAAACCTCTTAGCGATCTTATAAAAGAATTTATAAAAGTAAGAGATAATAAACCTGGTAATGTTTTTTGTGGCGTTATCCATAGATTAGACAGGCCAGTAAGCGGCTTAGTTATTTTTGCTAAAACAAGTAAAGCATTAAGTAAGTTTAATGAACAAATTAGAGAGAAAAAAATAAACAAATCGTATTTAGCTGTAGTTAAAAACAAACCCATTCAACCAAAAGGTATTTTAAAACATTGGTTAATTAAAAACGAAAAAAACAATATAAGCAAAGCATATACAAAGCCAGTACCTAATGGTTTAGAAAGTATTTTAGAATACGAATACTTATTATCAAGTTCTAATTACCACTTGTTAAAAATAAACTTAATTACTGGTCGTCATCATCAAATAAGGTGTCAACTCTCACAAATTGGTTGTTCAATTAAAGGCGATTTAAAATATGGTGCTGAGCGGAGCAATCAAAATGGGTTTATACATTTGCATAGTGCTGAATTAACGTTTGAACATCCAATAAAAAAAGAAACTATAGCTTTAAAAACATTTCCAATATTTAACGATCCAATTTGGGATTATTTTAAAAAACAAGCAAATCTTTAGTTCTTAATCGATTTAGTATTTCTAAAACGATAAAATAACCATTTATCATAATTAGATTAAATTTAATTATTTTAATTTAGCTATATTTGAGTAATACAATTTATTTTTTCATGAAGAAATTACTTTTACTCTTGTTAGTTATTTGTGCGTCAAATTCCTATGCTCAACAAAATAAAAAATCGTATCAATATATTTTTTCAGGTACTCTTTTACCCGAAACAAAATCAGTAATCGAACAACATTTAAAAAGAAATCCTGAAATAATAGAAGCAAAAATTAAATATAAACCTGAAAAAGAAAAGGGTGAATTAATTTTTACAGTTGAACAAATACCTACTAATGGTGAAGAATATAAAGCTTTTAGTTTAATTAATATCAAAAATACATTATTACAATATAATTTATCTCCATTAGAACTTAAAGAAATTACTATTCAAGAATAATTAAAATTAATTATGAAACTTATTAAATTCCTTACCTGTACATTATTTTTATTTTCATTTTCTAAATATAATGCTCAAACTGATAATTGTTCATCAGCACCATTGTTACCAATAAATGCAAGTTGCGTTTTTACCGGAGGAACCTCAACTGGAGCCACTCAAACTATTCCTGGTTGTGCAGGAACTGCTGATGATGACGTTTGGTATAGATTTGTTGCAACTGCAACCTCACATTCCATTACCGTTGCAGGTTCAGCTAGTTATGATGCAGTTGTAGAAATTTTTTCAGGACCTTGCTCAGCTTTAGTTTCATTAAATTGTGTTGATGCAACATTTACAGGAGGTACAGAAAGTACAGTACTTTCAGGCTTAACAATTGGCGCAAACTATTACATTAGAGTTTATCATTATTTTGCAGGTAGCGGTTCTGGAAATTTTAATATATGTATTTCTAATGCCCCTACCCCACCTTCAAACGACGCTTGTTCAAGTGCAATTCCTCTTACTGTAAATGCGGGTTGTATAAACACAACTGGTACTTCTTACGGAGCCACTCAATCTATTGCTGGGTGTGCAGGTACTGCTAATGATGATGTGTGGTATAGTTTTGTTGCTAATAATTATACTCAAACAATTCAAACCACCGGTTCTTCTTCGTTTGATGCCGTTTTACAAGTTTTTAATGGCTCATGTGGCGCTTTAACATCCTATACTTGTGTTGATAATACGTTTAGTGGAGGAACAGAATCTGTTACAGTTGTTGGTTTATCCCCAGGTACAACTTATTATTTTAGAGTCTTTGATTATTATTCTGGAAACGGTTCAACCTTTAGTGTTTGTGTTAGTGGTAATGCTATTGTTAGTGGTCAACCAAACGATAATCCTTGTACAGCTATACAATTACCTGCCGTAAATTCTGATTGTAATTATATGCAATTTAGCAATGTTGGCGCAACATCAACTTCAAATAGTTTAGCTCCAACGCCTGCAAGTTGTGCGGGCGGAAGCTCACCATTTATGGGTGGTTATTCTGGTTCAACAGCAGATGTATGGTTTAAAGTTACTGTTCCTGCAAGTGGCAACATTTATATTACACCTCAACCTAATATGGGCGCAGGTTATATTACAGATGGTGCAATGGCCATATATTCTGGAGCTACATGTAGTAGTTTAACACAAATTGCTTGTAGTGATGATTATAGTGCATACCCAGGTGGTGGAAATGATTTATTACCTTATATTGCAGCAACTGGCTTAACACCTGGCGCTACTATTTATATTAGGTATTGGGGTTATGCTACTTCAACCGGAAGTTTTGGTATTTGCGTTCAATCTCCAACAAACGACAATTGTAGTACTGCATTAAATATTTGTGATATTAATGGTTACTCGGGTTCTACAAGCGCTGCCTATACCGCTGATAGACCTTGTAACATGTTTGGAAATAATGAAACAAATGCAGGAATAGATCAACCAAATGGTACAAATACTGGTGGTCCGTTTGGGCAAGGTGGTCCATGGGGTTCAGGTTCTCCAGCAATTGATGTAAACATAAATAATAATTCTTGGATTAAATTTACTGCTGCATCTACCACTGCATCATTTAAAGTTAATATAGGAAATTGTTGGGTAGGCTCTTACCCTAGTGGAGGGTTACAAATGCAAATTTTTAGTGCTGCTGTAGCTTGTTGTAGTTTTACACCTGTAAGCGACTTTAAAGAAGGGAGTTCAACTTTTACAATAAACGCCAATAGTTTAACAGTGGGTAATAGTTATTATTTAATGATTGACGGCTACGCCGGAGATATTTGTAATTACACTATAACTGCTCTTACAGGGGTTTCTTTTGCAAATATAAGTTCACCAACAAATTCTGTTTGTCCTGGTAGTTCTGTTCTGTTAACAGGACCAGCAGGAGCTAGTAGTTACACATGGTTGCCAAGTGGTGTAAATACAAATACTTATTTAGCAACACCTGGTAGTTCTATAAATTACACATTAATTGCTGCTGGTGTTTGTGGTTACAAACAAACACTTACAAAATTTATTACTGTTAATCCTTTACCTAGTATTTTAATAAATGGTGGTAGTCCTATAAGCACATGTGGAACAGCAACAACCTTACTAACAGGAAGTGGAGCAAGCACCTATACATGGAGTACTGGACCAAACACTTCAACTACTAATGTTTCCCCATCAACTACAACTAACTATACACTTTCAGGTACTAGTTCTCAAGGTTGTGTAAATTCTACTGTAACCACAGTAACAGTTAACGCTGTACCTAATACAAGTATTACAGCATCATATAATACAATTTGTTCGGGTTCAAATGCTACTTTAACTGCAAGCGGTGCATCAACTTATACATGGTCTAATTCATCTAATTCAAATTCAATTGTTGTATCACCTGCATCTGCCACAGTTTACACCGTTGTAGGTACTAGTTCTACAGGTTGCTCTAAAAGTTTTACTACTTCTATAAATGTAAACGGTTTACCTACGATTTTAAGTAATTCAACTACTATTTGTAATGGCAGTACTGGTACATTAAGCGCAAGCGGTGCATCTAGTTATACTTGGAACACTGGTTCTAATTCATCAAGTATAACTATATCACCTTTAACTACAACAAATTATACTGTAATAGGTACAGGAAGTAATGGTTGTAAAAATACAGCAATTACAACAGTTAGTGTAAATGCAAAACCAGTTGTTACTGTTAATTCGTCAACACTTTGTTCAAATAGTACTCTAACATTAACTGCTGGAGGTGCTAACACATATAATTGGAGTACAGGCGGAAGTGGCCCAAATATTATAGTTACGCCTACTACAAATACAAATTACACAGTTACAGGTTTAGCAACTACAGGTTGTACAAATACTGCTGTAAGTAATGTAACTGTGTTTAATATCCCTACATTATCATCAGTACCAAGTGTTTCACCTAGTAACTGTTCAGCAAGTACAGGCTCAATTACAAACATTGTAGCTTCGGGTAATAGCCCTTTTACTTATACTTGGACAAATGCATCAAATTCAGTAGTTGCTAATACTGCCACTTTAGGTAATCAACCTGCAGGCACATATAATCTTCAAATTAAAGATAATTTAGGATGTATATCTAGTTTTGGTCCTTATTCAATTATTAACCCTGGTGCTCCTACAGCACCTACAGCAAGCGCTGCAACAACAAGTTTATGTGCAGGAGCAATTATTAATTTATTTGCAAGTTCATCATCATCGGGTGCAAGTTTTACATGGAGCTGGCCAAATAGTGATACTGCAAATATTGCCAATCCTACAATACCATCTGCAACTAATTTAATGTCGGGGATTTATTCTGTATTTGCAACTTCTGCAGGTTGTAGTGGTCCGGCTCAAAATGTAACAGTAACAGTAAA
>CAZAPH010000073.1:0-14403 GCA_964487105.1 uncultured Akkermansia sp. | reverse complement strand
AAAGATAGCGCAGTTAATCTTAACTTTTGTGTCCACCTAAAGGTAGTAACTCCAAAATAAATTAGTAAAAGAAAATTACACTCTTTTAAAAAAACTATTTATTGATAAAAATAAAACACCTTAAAATCTTTTCAAATTTTTACCTCATCAACACCATTTTCCCAAATTCTTTTACAATATATTTATCAGCGCCGCTTGCGCTTTTTTCAACATCATTACCATTTAATTTTGTTATAACTTTATACAAGTAAACGCCATTGGCTAATCTGTCGCCATAATTATCTTTACCATCCCAAGCGTATTGTGTTATGTTTCTGCCAATTTTTAGTTCGCCCAATTCAGCTCTAGTAATTTCTTTTACTAATTTACCACTTATTGTCATTATTTGAATTGTAAATACTTCCGGAATTTCGCTACCGGTTAATGTAAATACAAAACGCGTGCTATTATTAAACGGATTAGGATAGTTTACAATGTTAGTTATACTTGGTTTATTGTTTACTTCAAAATCTACAATATAATTATTGTACCCACTTCTGTTTTGGCTTCTATCAAGAGCTTTAACTTGTAAACTGTATTTACCATCAATTAATAATTGAGGGTTATAATTAATATAGCAACTATTTTTAGGTAAATTAGCTGGGATAAATTGTAAATCCTTATTAAAATACAATCTGTAAAAATTGTTTTGGTTTGGATATTTTATACTCACCTCAAAACTGTTAGTATCGTTTAAGGCTAAAAATTTATTTTCATCTTTTAAAGAAATTAAAATTTTTGGTTTTGCAGAAACCAAGTCACCATTTAAAATTCGATAGCCATCAAACGTAACATCTAATAAAGGGTTAGTAATGTCTTTAGTTACTGTAAACAAATATCTACCAATATTATTAAATTGAAATTGTTCTTTTTGATAATTTGTATTACCAACAGGATTTATATAAACCCAAAAACTATTGTTACCAACTAATTGAAAACTATTAATTTTTACAGTATCTAAAAGAATTTCACCGGGTGCAAATAATTTTCGTTTTAATTTTTGACTTTGCATTACTTTATTATTTTGGTTATCTTCTAACCAATAAGTTACTACTAAACTATCATTAAATGTTTTTTTGCCAATATTTTCAATAGGGAAAATAAAGGTTGTAGTATCACCTTCTTGTAATTTTACATTTAATGCTGTAAATCCTTTTATAGGGTTTAAAGCACATTCAGGTGCTTCATCGTAAAGTACGTGCCAACGTTTTAGTTGTGGAGATGTGTAATTTACTTTATCTTTTGTAAATGCTATTAAACGGATATAAGGATATATATTTGCGTTTACATATCCAGATAAATTTAAAATATCTAAACTGTCTTGCGGAAAAGTTTGTAAAGTATCTACTTGTCCGTTATTTTGAATTCCAATTATTTTTAAAATTGTAGTATCGCCAGGAGAAGATTCTAAAGCTTTTACGCGCCAATGTAAACTATTCCATTTATAACTAGGACCAATGGTTTCGCTTAAAATATAACCGCTATTCCATTTTGTAGTAATAGAATCTTTTAATTGAATAATTGAAGATAGAGCATTTCCCCAAACCTCATGCGCTTGACCAATACTCATTCCTTTTTTGCCAAATAAAATATAAGGCACAGTATCTTTTATAGTTCTAATATTACCTGCTCCAAAATTTTCGAATGAAGTAAATAAGTTGTTAGAGTAAGTATTTTTTTGTGCATCTAATAAAGTATAAGCAAGAATGTATGAGTTGTTTGGTAATGCATTTAAAAAATTTTCTAAGCTAGTTTGCCAACCACCAAATCCGCAGTAATTAGAACTTCCAAAAGAGTAAACACTTAAAATTTGGTTACTAACGCAAACGCAATTACTATACGTACCGGGTCCAGAATTTGGCCAATTAACACTTACTACATCATCAGGTACACCAGAAATTGAATCAAATACTGCAATGTTCCAACCGTTAGGCGCACAGCCCCAACTACTCATGGTTAAATTGTTGTAAAACCAATTTATACTAATACCTTCAAGAAAAGGAGGAAAACCATTTCTGCATTGAATGCTGTGTTTATTGTTTTCAAATACAAATTTTCTGAGATTACGTTTAAATTGTGTAAACCTGTAAGTATTGTTTTTAAATTGAAAAAAATGAGCCTGCCCCCAACCACTTTTATTTGCAATAGTTTGAAAACTACTTTCGCGCCAATTTAATTTATCAGTAGGTAATAAACTATCTTTACTAACACGCCAATAATATACTGTACTATCGCTATAAGGTAAATTTACATTCCACTCCACTACCCCACCAATACTTGCAATAACTGTACTAGAAAGTGGAGTTAAAAATGAATCAGTAGTATCAATTTGAAATTTGTAATTATAATTAGGAGCAAAAGGATCGCTAGTACTAGCTTTTAAAGTTATTGTGTTTGATAAAGGTACAACAGCGTATTTATATGGGTAAACCGGTATAATATCTCCTCCACTAATTAATAAATCAATTGTTCCAATTGTGGAATTATTGTTTTTAGTTACTTCAGTTGTTTCATTAAAATAATCTAATGTTACTTTAAATTTATTTAAACCAACTCCTCTATTAAAATCAATAGGTGTAAATATTTTTAAGCTATCTAAATACATTGGAGCTTTAATTCTTTTAATAATAATAGTTGAATCGTTGTTTGGAAAGGTGCGAGTAATTTTCACAAAAAAACTATCTGCAATTGCTTTACCTAAATTTTTATGTTTTATAAAAATGCCAATTGAATCGGGATAAATTGTAGTATTTAAAGAAACATTATTATTTTTAATTTGATAATCAGGTAAATTACCACATGTAATTTTAAGTGAAGGATCGCCGTTAAGCGCCATATCTAAAGCTGTAAATTGAGTAAGTTCATCACCACTAAAAATTGCATTTGTAATTGCTTCTTGCATCATATTACCAATACCTTGGTTATATTTAGTAGAAGTTAAAGATTTGTAAAAATTCCAAGTAAAATTATTAAGCGAATAAGGAAACCCAATAGAAGAAGTGGCTATAAAAGCAATACTACCTTTATTTTTTGTATAGGTATATCGTTCGGAAACGCTTCTTCGTCCATAAATGTAGATATTACCAGAGTAACATGAATTAGAAATTAATAATGGATATTTACTTTGATTATTAAAAACGCTAGGGTCATCTATTGCCTGATCAAATCCTTGTTCGGAACCATGTCCGAAAAAATTAATTATTGAAGCGCCATTATTTATTGTATTTATTATACTGTCGCTAATATTTGTTTGTATTGGTGCTGTAGTATTTTTTTGGTAAGTAAATACTTGGCCTCCCATTAAAGTATCTTTAAATAAAGTTTCATACGTACCCATGTATGATGCAATTAAATTTGTAAGATTGGTATTATCGCCACCCACAAAATGCAAAGCACGTTTCTTCCAATCTTCTAATCCAGTTGCTTCATGTTGTTGAACTTTTTCTAAATAATCTAAAGCTTCAGTATTAGTAATTGCAGGAAATCGACCAATCGGAACATCTGGCACAGAAGTATTAGTGTTGCTTACAATACCAGCTACTAATAAAGCATCTGAGCTTGGAATACCCATAGTTGGAATAAAATTTTCAACTTGATATGCCGCTGTTAAATCTTCTTTTTTAATTCCTTTTCCAAGCAAAAAAACATATTTTGGTTTTGCAGGTAAACTATCAATTAAATACTTTACAAAATTTTTTATTGCAACAGGGTGTTTATTTATTCCATAAGCAAACTGCTCATACAACTCATCAATATTTGCATCTATTACTTGATAACTACCCCCTGCAATGCTTTGCCTATATTGTTTGTAAGAATTGGCGGCTTGTTTTGTAATGTTATGGTAAATTAATACAAATGGGTTTGTAGCACTTAAATTTTTAAAATTAGTATAAGGATTATTTTGATTAGCATTTAATAATTGTGAAATTGGGATAACAGCATCTTGATTTGCAATTACAATTTTTTTATTGGTTGCTGAATTTGGAGTTATAAACTTTAATTTATTTATTGCGTATAATTTTGCTGGCAGTTTTTTAAAATTTGTTACATCATAACAATTAATAATTGTGTTTGTGTTTGCAGCATTTTGAAAATCATAAAATTGTTTAGTACCAATAGTTCCATTTAATGAAATTATTTCGGCATAATTATCTCCATTTAAGTCTAATGTTTTTGGGTATGTAAAATTTATATTATGTAAAATGCTTGAATTATTAAATGCTGAAAAAGAAGGGTTTGCTACTGAAGCAATATATAAACTACTGGCATCATTAAAATTTTGATTGGTTACTGTAAAACTTTGAAAAAAAGGTTTGTAGCTATAAAAAGCAGTATCTTGTAAAGAGACATTAACACCTAATTGGTTAACGTATCCTGTTTCAATTTCATGATCAATTTGACCGGAATTTTCTTGACTAAAGCCTGAAAAAACGAAGGATACGTAAGAGGGTAAAGGAGTAAGTGTATAAATTTTTAATGCACCAAAAGTTGTATTTAAAGTTATTCCTTTGTCAAATTTATAACCAAATCCTTCATTTTGAGTATATCGAGGATCACTGGCTTGATAAGGGTAATAATTTGCGGCATTATACGAATCTATTGGTTTATAAACTTTAAAAGAGTAAACGTAATTTGCTGCAGGATAACTAGCCCAAGTTGTATCTGTTTCGACAGTATAACGTTTATTTGAGAAAGATGTGTTTGTGGTAATAAAAGCATATACTGTATCATTAAAAATCATTTGATGCCTATTGGGAAGGTAGGCTACATTTGCATAAATAAGAGAATCTAAATTTGCATCTTGAATATTTAAATAAAATTGCAAATAATCACCGTTATTGATTTTATTATCACTTTCGCCATTTATAAACAAGGCTTGTTCTTTTCCTGCAAAAAATAATTGAATATTTTTTGGATTTAGACTACTTAAATTAAACTTAGTTGCAAGAGTTGCAGAATCTATTTGATAAACACCAGTTTTAGTAATTGGAAATTTAAAATACGTTTGAGTTGTATTTATCCAAGAGTTATAGGTTTGGGCACAAAGGTTAATTGAAAAAAAGATATTAAATAAAAAAAAACAAAAATAAATATTATACTTATTTCTAATCATTTTTTCATTTTGTCGATACTTATTTTTAAAGAAAATATATGAGAATAAAGCGCTATTGACCTATCGCCAATATCTGTTAAAGCATAATCTAAAGTAAACAATTTATAATTTAAACCAACACCAAAATTAAATTGGCTTGTTGTAATGTATTGTGTAGCTGCAGGGTTTAATTGTTTTTGAATGTTACCAAAACCTCCTCGTAAAAATATTAAATCTCTATAACCAAGTTCTAAACCAATTGCAGGCTCCATACTCCAAGTTTTTGTTTTTACAACAGTGTTTCTTTTTCCATCAAATGTATTAATGGCATTAATTTCGGTTAAAACTGAAAATCTATTTTTATAAAAACGATATTCTTTTGCTGTTCCTAAAATTAATTTTGGTGCAGTAATTTCAACATTAGAGTTGGGGATTTCATTTCCTGTAGATTGGAGCGTTGCAATATCTTTTTCGCTAAGGTTATAAGTCCATGCATTGTATGTTCCGGTAATATCCCTTCCCATTGCCGCAAATTTAAATCCATTATATTCATAATTAGCGCCCAAATCTAATCCAAAACCCCAAGCACCTCCAAAACTTCCTAATCTTCTACGTATAATTTTAAAATTTCCGCCAATATCAACGCCTTTAATTTGTTGAATTTTTCTTGCATAACTAATTAAACTTGCAAAATCTACTGCATTAAAAGTTGTAATTCTATTGTAATCAATATTTCCGTTAGCATCTACTAAATCTAATGTATTAGGTATATTATCCACTCCAAAACGCAATAAACTTATTGCTCCTGTGCTTACACTATCAATTTTTACAGATGCTCCAAAATAATCATATTTAGCAATTCCTGCGAAATATTCGGCGTGCATTAAACCTACATCAAGGTTGTTTTTTTGTTTTAGTAAGCCGGCAGGGTTCCAATACCCAGAGTTTACCCCAGAAGCACTTGCCACATTTGCATTAGCCATCCCTAAAGCTCTTGCCCCTACACCAATGTTTAAAAACTCATTACTGTATTTTCTAACTTGAGCAGAAATTTTGATAGTAAAAAAAGTTAATACTATTAAGAGTACCTTTTCCATTTTGTAAAAATAAAGATACTAATTAAACGTTAATCTTATCAATTTATTTTGTATACAATTTTTTTATCTCACAACAGTTACAAAGCCTTTAAATACTTTTTCTGTACCATCAATATCATCGTTAACTATTATTTTCCAATAATAAATATTTCTCATATCGCTATTATCCGAGTTTCCATGGGCTTTCCACGACTCATCAGGGTTGGTTGTTTTGAAAATTTTTTGTCCCCATCTATTATAAATTTCGAACGAATAACTTCCTTCTTGCCAACCTGTTCCTACGGGTTTTAATTCGTCATTTAGTCCGTCGTTGTTTGGCGTAATTGCATTTGGTACCCAAACGGTAAGCGGATTATTAACACAAATTGTTTTTGAAATTGTGTCTTTACAAGCTTTGTCTGTTACACCAATTAACTTAAAAAGTTTACACTCAATTTCTTGAAAACTTGTATAATAATTTGTTTGATTGCCAATAGTTTTATTATTATCATTTAGCCAAAAATAATTTTGAGCATTACCAACTGCTGTTAAAATTACATTTTCTGCATTTAACAAATTAATGTTTTTGGGCTCGGTTTCAATTAACATTGATGGTTTAGGATAAACGTTAATAAAAGAGGTATAGGTAAAATTAGTTTTACAATTGTTCGAGTCTTTTATACTAAGTTTTACATTGTATAAACCTGCTTCATCATAACAATAACTTACAGAATTTCCAGTAAGTTCAAGAGGTTTATCGCCAAAATTCCAAATTTCATTATAGCTCTTTGCTGTTGTATTTGTAAATGAAATACATAAAGGTTGGCAGCCAAATTGTTTGGTAACATTAAATGTTGGAATAATTTTTGGTAATAAGTTAATACTAATTGTATTAGTTGCTTTTGGTGTACCACAACCGTCTGTAACTTCCAGTGTATAAATTGGTACGCTAACATTTTCAACAAAAATAGAAGCAGTAGTGATGTTTCCAGGTAACCAATTATAAGTGTAATTTCCATTACCACCTAAAACAATTGGGCTAATTTGGGTAGTAGTTCCCGGGCAAATACCATTACCTACAGAATTTGTAGAAATAGTTAATGGTGGATTAACATTAACAGTAACTTGAAAAGAAGGTAACGTGCAAGCATTAGCATCATAAACATTTAAACTATATGTTGTAGTATTTAAGGGACTTACACTAATTAATTGCCCATTTAAATTGCCTGGTTGCCACACATAATTATAATTACCTGCACCCCCGCTTGCATAGGCTTGTATAGATGTAGATTGCCCAATACAAATAGTTTGAGGTACTGAGGCAGAAAAGCTAAATACCGGAGGTTGAATTAAATTTAACGTAGTAGTGGCCGGGCAACCCATTGAATCTATAACTTTAATTATTTTAAAACCGGCACATAAATTTTCAATTGGATTAACAGTTGTAGTTCCGGTTCCGGAAACACTATATGTAACCGGTAAAACTGCATTTTGAATAGTTAAATTAACGGCTCCATTACAATTATTATAACATAATATTGGTGTAAAGCTACTAACACTAACGCTTACTGTACTTAAATTTCCAATAAATAGATTAGAACTATCTTTACAGTTGTTAGCATCTAACACAATTAAAGTATAATTTCCAGAACTCAAATTTGTAACCGTATTACTAACTGTTCCAACAGGAAATAAAGTATATTGAAAGGGCGGTGTTCCTCCATTAACTTGTATAGTTGTGGCACCATCTGTTGCACTGCAATTTTCAGGAGTTATAATAGGGCTAACCGTTAAAGCATTTAATGCAGTAATATTAACTATACTTTTTGTAATACAAGCACTTGCATCTTTAACTGTAATAGTATAATTTCCAATAGAAACATTATTAATTTGAGGGGAAGTAATACTACCGTTTGGTTGCCATGTATATGTATATGGTGCAGGTGCATTATTAACTGCAACTGTTGCAGAGGCATCGGCCTTACCCGGGCAAGTTGCCGGATTTATAGTGTAAGAAATTAAAGGCTGTAATGCTTGTTGAATGTTTACAGTATTATTTACCACACAACTATAACTATCTTTAGTTGTAATAGTAATTACTCCAGCCGAAATATTATTTGCAGTATTACCTACAATTGGCAAACTGTTAACTGTATAATTATATGGAGCTAAACCACCAGTTGAGCTTAATATGGCTGAAGTTGTTCCACCAAAACAAGTAATTAATGTATTTGTTGTTAATGAAGAAATTAATGGCGGTTCGGTAATATTAATTGTTGTAGAAAAAGTACAATTATTTACATCTTTAATTTGAATTGTATGTGTACCAACACCAATGTTTCCAGATGCCTGATTATTACTTCCATTACTCCAAGTATAACTAATTGGAGAAGTAAAATTACTACTAGGTATTACAAATGCCTGACCATTTGTTGCTCCATTACATGTTACGTTTGTTGCTGTTACTACAGCGCCAGAAACACTATATGGATTTACTACTGTATATGAGTTTGTATAAGTACAACTGCTAGTAATTAATATTACATTGTAAACACCTATTGGCAAATTGGCTAACGTACCCGAGTTTGCACTAGTAACAACAGTAGCAAAAGTGCTAGTGTTGCTTGAATTAGTAACAACAACCGTGTACGGAGCACTAGCAAATGATATACTGTAATTAGTTGTAGCTAAATTTAAAACACAATTAAATGTTGATGTTGGTGCAATAAAACAAGATTGAGCAGTAGAATTATTTAAAAATAATAAACTACAGATAATATAAACTATTAATCCTATTTTTTTCAATGGATAAGTAAAGATACTGTTTTTTTAAATTTAGATTTTTTAGAGTTTTATAAGTGGTTATAATACTGCATTAAATGGTTAAGTAAATTATTACTTTAATGACAATTTTCATACTAATTTTGTACTTTTATTTAAAATAAAAGTGTAAATTCACGTATAATTTCTTTATTTAAAAAATATAAAAATAAAACCACTTACTATGAAAAATAATTATAAAATAGTTCTTTTACTATTATTAATAATTACAGCAAAATTCAGTAAAGCACAAGAGCCAAAAATAAGCGATAAAATTGCAAACACTGCAGTAATTGGGTTTCCGAATGTTACAATTTCACAATTAAATACTATTGGCGTAACCTTTGCAAGTTATGAACAAATTCAATCAGCAAAATTTATTAAAGGAAATCATAATTGTATGTTGATAGATTTTGATCTAAGTAAAAAAAATTTTACCGTTTATGCTGAATTATTAAAAGTAATTTCAACTATTTATGATGTTAACAAGTGCTATATTAAAACAAATTCAGCATACAATGAAATAAATAGTAATATTGGAACGGATACTGTAATTGTAATAAAATAATTATGAAAAATTTTTATACTTTAGTTTTTTGTGTGTTGTTTTTTGCTTTTAAAGCTCAAACATATTTAATGAATAACACTACGGTTAATTTAACTTGCCCTTCTACTTCATTATTTTATGATAGCGGAAATAGTGGGGGTAATTATAGTGATAGTGAAAATTTTACTAAAACATTTACTGCTCCTGCTGGGTCTTGCTTAAGCATAACTTTACAAAATATCAATATTGAAGGTTGTTGTGACGATTTAAATATTTACGATGGCCCTAACACAGCCTCTCCATTAATTGTAAATTTAAATGGAAACATACCTGGGCCGGTAACATATGCTTCAACAGGTACGTCTCTTACGTTTAATTTTACTTCAGATTTCAGTGTCGTACGCCCAGGGTGGGAAGCAACAATAACGTGTGTGCCATCTTGTTCTGGCCCACAAGTACCAGGAACAGCAGCACTAACTTCTACAAACAACTGTGCTTCAACAACCGTAAATCTTTCAACTAGTGGAGTAACTCCTTTAGGTTGTGGAGTAACATATATATGGCAAAGCGCTCCTTCATCTTCAGGGCCATGGACAAATATTGCAGGTTCAAGCAATTTAAATCCGTATTTAACAACAATTTCAGCTACTACCTATTTTAGAATGCGAACTCAATGTAATGGAGGAAGCAACGTTTTTACAAACACAATAAGTGCTACAGCTGGTACAACAACGCCACCATGCGCTCTTTCAACTTATACTTCATCTTTAATTACATATAGCTTTGAAACATTTGCTGGAACAGTTTTACCTACAACAGATGATGTTTTATTTAACACTATCACCATGTTTGGTTTTCCTGTTTGTTTTGGTGGTTCACAATATTGGGGAGGATATGTTGCAAGTAATGGTGCTTTTGTTTTTGACGGTGTACCTTGTTACCCAAATATCAACTTTTCAACGTATGCTGCTGGTGGCGTTTGGACAGGTTATACAATTCCCAATCCTGCACCTGTTGTTGGTACATCAATTCCAAGAAATGCAATTTTAGGCCCTTGGCAAGATATTAACCCTGCATTAGGCGGTACAATACGCTATTACACAACTGGTACGGCACCTAACAGAAAATTTGTTGTATCATACGAATCTATTCCTATGTATTCTTGCGGAACATCTAGTCCTGCAATATATTACACAGGTCAAATTAAAATTTATGAAACCACTAATATTATTGAAATACATGTTGGTAATAAAGGCGTTTGTCCTGGATTTAATAATGGTGAAGCGGTGATGGGTTTACATAGTTTTGATGGCACAACATACATTCCACCAGTAAATGCAACAATGCATAATGCTTTAGGAGTTTCGCCATACAACCAATGGAGTATGAGTAATAGGGCATACCGATTTAACTCACCATGTGCTAGTAGCGCTGGTCCTTGTGTTGTATTACCAATTGGATTTGTTAAATTTAAAGGGGAAAATATTGACAAATACAATAAATTATCTTGGACAATTGAACAAAATGCAAATTTTAAAAACTTTGTAGTTGAAAGAAGTATAGATGGTGTTAATTTTATTGAAATTGGAAAAGTAAACCCCTTAAACACTTCAGAGTACGAATTTAATGACGAAACGTTTAAACCTTTTACAATTAATTATTATAGAATAACTGGCTATGGCTTAAATGATCAACAAATTAAAACTTATATTATTCCAATTGGAAGCAATGGTGACAATTTTGAAATTGGTAATGTATTTCCAAATCCTACGTCAAAATCATTTAAAGTACAAATTAATTCAAAATCTATTCAACAACTAAAAATCAGTATATGTAACACTATGGGCGTTGAGGTAGTTAAAGATAATATTACAACTCAATTAGGTTACTCAGAGTATGAGGTAAACGTTGAAAATTTATTTACTGGAATGTATATTGTTAAATTTTCAAATAAAGAAAATCAACCCCTAAGCAAACAAAAACTAATGATTACCAAGTAATTACATTATCTCTTGTTAACATTTACTTTATAATTTGGTTTTTTTCACTTACTATTTTCATTTAGCTGCCTTATATTTGTATTCTGTAGAAAATTATGGACGATAATATACTTTTTGAAGGATTTGACGGAGAAAATGATCATAAAGATGTAGATAACATTACCCATGTAAGTGGAATGTTTAAAATCTGGTTTATTGATTATGCAAGTTATGTAATTTTAGAACGCGCCGTACCTGCTATTGAAGATGGTTTAAAACCTGTACAACGTAGAATTTTACATAGCATGTGGGAGTTAGAAGATGGGCGCTATAACAAAGTTGCCAATTTAATTGGTAACACAATGAAATATCATCCACATGGCGATGCAAGTATTGGAGATGCTTTGGTTGCTATAGGTCAAAAAGATTTATTAATTGATTGCCAAGGAAACTGGGGAAATATTTTAACAGGAGATAGTGCTGCTGCTCCCCGTTATATAGAAGCAAGATTAAGCAAATTAGCAAAAGACATTTTATTTAATCCTAAAACAACAGATTGGGGGTTAAGTTATGACGGGAGAAATAAAGAACCTATTACCCTTCCGGTTAAATTTCCATTATTATTAGCACAGGGTGTAGAAGGTATTGCGGTAGGTTTAGCTTGTAAAATTTTACCTCATAATTTTAATGAATTAATCGATGCTTCAATTCAAGTATTAAAAGGAAAAAAGGTAAATATTTATCCTGATTTTCAAACCGGTGGTATTGCAGATTTTAGCGATTATAAAGATGGCTTACGAGGTGGTAAAATAAAAGTAAGGGCAAGAATTAAAGAGTTAAATCCGAAAACACTTGTAATTTCTGAAATCCCTTTTAGCACTACAACAGGCTCTTTAATTGATAGTATTTTAGCCGCAAACGAAAAAGGTAAAATTAAAATAAAAAAAGTAGAAGATAATACAAGCGAAAATGTTGAAATTTTAATTCACCTCCAACCTGGCATTAGTCCTGATAAAACAATTGATGCACTTTACGCATTTACAAATTGTGAGATTAGTGTTTCACCAAATGCATGTATAATAGAAAATGAAAAACCAAAATTTATTGGCGTAAGTGAAATACTTAAAACATCTACACAAAATACTTTAAATTTATTACGTAAAGAATTAGAAATTGAAAAATTTGAGCTAGAAGAAAAATGGCACTTCTCTTCACTTGAAAAAATATTTATTAAAGAGGAAATGTATATTGATTTTAAAAAATATACATCTAAAGAATCCTTATTTGAATATTTGCATGAACGCTTTAAACCTTTTAAAAAGAAATTACTTCGCGAAATAAATGATGATGATTTACAACGCTTAACTCAAATTCCAATGATTAGAATTACTCGCTTTGATAGCATTAAAGCTGAGGAATTGATGAAGGAATTAGACAACCGAATAGCCGAGGTTAAAAATCATTTAGAAAATTTAATAGAATATGCTATTGAGTATTTTAAAACACTTAAAAAGAAATACAGTGAAGGTAAAGAGCGTAAAACAGAAACTAAACAATTAGAAACTATAATAGCTACACAAGTTGTTCTTGCAAACGAAAAATTGTATTATAATAAATCAGAAGGCTTTGTAGGTACAAGTTTAAAAAAAGATGAGTTTTTATTTGAATGTAGTGATATTGATGACATTATTGCTTTCACTAAAGAAGGGAAAATGAAAGTATTTAAAGTTGCAGACAAAGTTTTTGTAGGGAAAGATATTATTCATGTTGCAATTTTTAAAAAGAACGATGAAAGAACAACCTACAATATGATATATCGCGATGGCTTAAAAGGCATTACTTTTATGAAACGCTTTAATGTAGTTGGTGTTACGCGTGATAAAGAATATGATTTAACTAAAGGAAGTAAAGATAGCTTAGTATATTGGTTTACATCAAACCCAAATGCCGAAACTGATAAAGTTATTGTTCATTTAAGACAAGTAACTGGTTTGCGAAAATTTGAATTAGATGTTGACTTTAATGAAATGGAAATTAAAGGTAGGGCTGCGGTTGGAAATATTGTAACTAAGTACACAGTAAATAAAGTTAGTTTAAAAGAAAAAGGAAGTTCAACACTCGCTGGAGAAGATTATTGGTTTGACGAAAATACACACCGTTTAAATAAAGAAGAAAGAGGAACTTATCTTGGTAAGTTTAGTGGAGATGATAAAATTATTACTATAACAGCTAGTGGTTATTATAGATTATACACTTATGATATTCTAAACCATTTTGACGAAGATATTATTTTAATTGAAAAATACATTCCTCATCAAATTATTACATGCGTTTATTTTGATGGTATAAGTAAATGCTACTTTACTAAACGTTTTGAACCCGAAATTTTAACTACAAAAACTTTAATAGTTACAGAAAACGAAACAAGTAGAATAGAATTAATTACCGTTCAAATAAATCCAGTTATAGAAGTAAAATTTAATAAAGAAAAAGGCAATCAGTTACCAGACGAAACAATTAATTTAATTGAATTTAGCCCTTTAATAAACATTAAAGCAAAAGGAAAAAAATTAAGTAGTTATAAAGTAAAGGAAATAAATTTAAAAGAACCCGAAGAAATTAAAGCTGCGCGTGCATTTTTAAAAGATGAAGATGAAAAAACAGGTTTATCACCAATGGAATTACACCGTAGAGCTATGGAGAAATTAAATAATAAAGATTTATTAGATGGAGATGGTCAAATCACTTTTGATTTTTAAAAAAACACCAACTATTTTTCAATTCATTATCCCATAAAAAAACCCTCTCTGTACTGCAGAGAGGGTTTACAAACTAAACTATTAGAACAAC
>CAZAPH010000072.1:4445-14767 GCA_964487105.1 uncultured Akkermansia sp. | reverse complement strand
CAAAAGCACATTGAATTCGAACTAAATCATTTCCGGTACTCAATAACATATCCCCTCTTCCAATTAATTGATCTGCTCCACCGGCATCTAAAATTGTTCTACTATCAATTTTACTTGTAACTCTAAATGCAATTCGAGCAGGAAAATTTGCTTTAATTGTACCTGTAATAATATTAACTGAAGGGCGTTGAGTAGCAATTATCAAATGAATTCCAATTGCTCTTGCAAGTTGAGCTAATCGTGCAATTGGTGTTTCTACTTCTTTACCTGCCGTCATTATTAAATCGGCAAATTCATCAACCACTAAAACTATATAAGGTAAAAATTTATGTCCATCATTTGGGTTAAGTTTACGTGCAATAAATTTAGCGTTATATTCTTTTATGTTTCTAACTTGTGCGTCTTCAAGTAAAGCATATCGGTTATCCATTTCAATACATAAAGAGTTTAGTGTATGAATAACTTTAGTATTATCCGTAATAATTGCATCTTCAGCATTTGGTAATTTTGCTAAAAAATGTCTTTCTATTTTTTTAAATAAAGTAAGTTCAACTTTTTTAGGATCTACTAAAACAAATTTTACTTGTGCCGGGTGTTTTTTATAAAGTAACGAAACTAATACAGCATTTAACCCAACCGATTTACCTTGCCCGGTAGCCCCTGCCATTAATAAATGAGGCATCTTTGCTAAATCTGCAATAAAAATTTCGTTGCTTATAGTTTTACCTAAAGCAATTGGTAATTCAAAATTTGAATTATTAAATTTTTCTGATGCTAAAATATTTTTCATAGGCACCATTTCTGGATTTTGATTTGGAACTTCTATCCCAATTGTGCCCTTTCCTGGAATTGGTGCAATAATACGTATTCCTAATGCGGCAAGGCTTAAAGCAATGTCGTCTTCTAAATTTTTAATTTTACTAATACGTACACCAGCAGCAGGAACAATTTCGTATAAGGTAACTGTTGGACCAACTGTTGCGCTAATTTTTTCAATTTCAATACCAAAATTTTTAAGTGTATTTACAATTTTATCTTTATTTGCAATTAGTTCTTCTTGAGTAACCTTCCCTTTATGGTCGCCATAATCTTGTAATAAATCAAATGATGGAAATTGGTAAGAGCCTAAATCTAAGGTAGGATCATACTCGCCAAATTGCTCTACTAAATGTTGTGCTTTATTTTCTTCATTTAAAACTTCATCTTGTGAATTATTTTGCTCTACTTGAAATTCAGGTTCTCCTTCATTTACAGAAACATTACTTGTAGCTTCTGTTAAATCAACAGTATCCACCGATAAATTTTGACTTTCAATAGTAAATGGAATTTCTTCTGTGTTTTGAATTACTGTTTCATTACCTGGGGCTGTAACTTCAATAGTAGTTGGTTTTACATTTAACGGATCTATTTTTTCTAAAACTAAATCATCACCTTTTTGTTTAATTTCAAAATTTAAAAGTGCTTCTTCTTCCTCAGGGCTAAGTTTCAATTCTTTTGTTTCATTAAAGGCTTGATTGTATTCTTTAATTGCTTTATTACTCTCTGCCTCACTTTCACTTATTTCGTTTTCAATACTATCATCAGCTTGTAATATTGGTTTTGATGGAAGATTAAAATTTAAATTAATACTCAACACTAAAAAAGTAAGCATACTAAAGCCAATTAGAGCTAATAAGCCTACATTACCAACGTAATTAGAAATTGCATCGTTAACAAAATATCCAAAACCGCCTCCTAAAAAAAACAATTTATCTTTAAAAAAATATCCCATTAACATTGATGACCATACCATTAAAAATAACCATTTGGCATTAAAAGAACTTATATTAATAAATTTCTTTTTAGTCATTTTTTGTAAACCATACATAAAAATTACAGGCACCATAAAAAACGAAGCAGCACCAAATCCTTTATATATGCATTGATGGGCAATTAATGCGCCGATTTTACCTAACCAATTTGTTACTTTAATTTCTGGTAAAAATAAATCGTCACTTAACACTTTATCTTGGTCAACATCCCAAGTAAAAAAATAAGAAACAAACGCAATTGCCAAATAAAACGAAGATAAAACAAGTGTTAAACCAATTACTTTTTGAGTTTGCTCGTTTAGATATAAATTTTTAGCAATTTCAAAACGTTGTTTTAAACTTAATTTTGGTTTAGTTTCGGTTGTGTTAGTTGAAGTTTTACTTTTGTTTTTACCTTTAACTGATTTGTTTTCTTTTTTCTCCGCACCAGCAATATTTTCAGTTTCATTTACCGATTTATTTTCTGTATCATTTTGAATTTCATCAGTTGGTTTTGACCTAAATTTGTTACTCATAACTAATAAAGTTAAATTAATTACGCTTTGTAAAATTTGTGTAAAAACAATGTTTTTAACTGTTTATTGTTAATCAAAAAAAAGTGTAATATTGAATAATATATGGGTAAAAAATATTTTTTATATAATTTGATTTTATTTTCATGTTTTTGCAGATTTTATGCTCAAAACACTGATAGTATTTGGGTTATAAACAATTATTCAAAGAAAGAAACAATGGTAAAAATGAGAGATGGTATAAGCTTATACACAAGCATTTATTCTCCAAAAACCATTTCTACAAAACAACCCATTTTAATGATGCGAACCCCCTACTCTTGTTCGCCTTATGGAATTGGTAATTTTAACCCTAGATTGTATAGCTCGCATTGGATAAAATATTTAAAAAAAGGTTATATTATTGTTATACAAGATGTAAGAGGTAGGTATATGAGCGAAGGTGAATACATGGATGTTAGGCCATATAACGAAAATAAATTAAACAATGAAACAGACGAGGCTTCTGATTCTTATGATGTAATTGATTGGTTAGTTAATAATATTCCTAATAATAATGGTAATGTGGGTGTGTTTGGAATTTCTTACCCTGGTTTTTATAGCACAATGGCTGCTTTAAGTAATCATCCTGCATTAAAAGCCGTTAGTCCTCAAGCGCCTGTAACAGATTGGTTTATGGGAGATGATTTTCACCATAATGGCGCATTTGCTTTAATGGATGGTTTTAGCTTTTATTCTGCTTTTGGTAAACCACGTTTAAAACCAACTACCGAACATGAAAAAGGATTTGAGTTTCCTGAAAAAGATGCTTACCAATTTTATTTAAAACAAGGTGCATTAAAAAACTTAACTAAATACATGGATGGTATTAAATTTTGGAATGAATTAATGCATCACCCAAACTATGATGAATGGTGGAAAAAAAGAGATGCGAGAAGAGGTTGCAAAAACATAAAAGCAGCAACTTTAATAGTAGGTGGCACTTTTGATGCCGAGGATTGCTTTGGCGCATGGAATTTATATAAAGCCATTGAAAACCAATCTAAATCAACATCAAATAAACTTGTAATGGGACCATGGTTTCATGGAGGTTGGCATAGAAGCAATGGGAGTTATTTAGGCAATGTGCGTTTTGAAAACAAAACATCTGAATATTACCAAGATAATATTGAGATTCCATTTTTTGATTATTATTTAAAAAATCAACAAAATTCTAAATTACCCAACGAAGCAACTGTATTTTTTACAGGAATAAATAAATGGGAGTTTTTAAATGAATGGCCAATTAAAAATTTAAAACCAACACCTTTATATTTTACAAACAATAATAAATTAAGTTTTGAAAATAACACAAACACTAATTTAACTTATAACTATATAAGCTCTCCTAAAAACCCTGTGCCTTACGCTGAAGGCGTAAACATAAACAGAACAAAAGAATACATGATTGACGATCAAAGGTTTGTTACAAAACGGCCTGATGTTTTAGTTTTAGAAACTGATATTTTAAACAAAGATATTAAACTTGGTGGTGCAATTGTGGCAGATTTAAAGGTTAGCATTTCAACAACCGACGCTGATTTTGTTGTTAAATTAATAGATGTTTACCCAGATGATTTTCAATACAACGACACTATTTGCTGTAAAGGCGTAAAACACGAAAGTAAAATGGGAGGTTATCAAATGTTGGTTAGAGGCGAAATAATGCGTGGCAGATACAGAAATAGTTTTGAAACGCCAAGCGCATTTACACCAAATAAAGTTGAAACTGTAAAATTTACTTTACCCGATGTAGCTCATGTATTTAAAAAAGGACATAAAATAATGGTTCAAGTTCAAAGTTCATGGTTTCCATTATTTGATAGGAACCCACAGCAATTTGTTGATATATATAACTGTGATGATAAAGATTTTGTTGAGTGTGAAGTTAAAATTCATACAGGTAAAACACATGCAAGTAAACTTATTTTACCAATTATTAATTAAAACTAAATACTATTACGTAATAAAAATTAAATAAAGTATTTTGTACATTTGTTTTAATTAATTGATTCATTTAAGCATAATTATTCCTTCTTATAAAAACGCTATTATTTTAGATAATAATTTACCTTATTTAATAACCAATTTAGCTAAATGTGATTTTACACATGAAATTATAGTGGTTGATGATGGAAGTAACGACAATGGTAAAACTAAAGAAATAGCCACTAAATACAATTGTAAATTTATACTAAGCGATTTAAATAAAGGGAAAGGAAGTGCGGTAAGATTAGGAATGTTAAATGCATCAGGAAAATACAGAATATTTACAGATGCAGATATTCCTTATGTGTTTGAAAATATTACAAATATGCTTTATTATTTAGATTTTAAAGAATTTGAAATGGTTGTAGGAGATAGAACGCTTGAACAATCAAAATACTTTTCTGAAATAACAGCTTCAAGAAATTTAGGGAGTAAATTATTTTCATTTATAGTTGGAAGATTTATTGCAGGTGGACAATTTGATACGCAATGCGGTTTAAAAGGCTTTAGAGATTATATTGCAAATGATTTATTTTCAGTGTCTAAAATAAATGGATTTACTTTAGATGTAGAGTTATTTTATATTGCCTATAAAAGAAATTATGACATTAAATGTATTCCTGTTACACTAAGAAGCAACGAAGGTAACTCAGTTAATGTTTTTGTACATGGTATAAAAATGTTATTTGACCTTCCAAAAATTATTTTTAATTTTTATACAAAAAAATATTCCAAAAAAAATGGATAGAAGAACAGGAGATAAAATTCAAATTGAAGGAGCATACCAATACAATGCTTATTATAACGGTAAAAAAGCGCAACGGTTTTGGCATTATGCAAAATTAGAAGAAGCAATTAAAAGCTTAGATGTTAAAGATGGTGATACTATTTTAGAAGTAGGTTGTGGCAGCGGATTATTGTCTTTTTTTTTAGCGAAAAATCCAAAAGTTACTGTTACTGCAATTGACGCAAACCAAGCTGCATTAGATTTTGCAAAAAATCAATTTCAATTACCAAATTTAACGTATTGTAAAGGTTTACTAGATGAATTAAAATTTAACGAATCAAGTTTTGATAAAATTGTGTTTTTAGAAGTTATTGAACACATAACAGAAAAACAAGGCGAAGAAATTTTTAAAAAATTTTACAATTTACTAAAGCCAAACGGCAAGCTCGTAATTTCAACACCAAACAAAACAAGCCTATGGCCTTTAATTGAATGGAGTTTAGACTTTTTTAAATTAGTACCAAATTTAGCAGATGAACAACACGAATTTTTATATAGTGGAAGTGTACTTCAAAAAAAAGGAGAAAATGCCGGATTTAAGTGTACTAACAAAAAACAAATAAACACTATTGCGCCTTGGTTAGCAACAATAAATTGGAAATTAGCCTTAGGTATTCATAATTTTGAGGTAAAAACAATTAAACGTTTTGGCTCTTTACTTGTTTACACTTTTACAAAATAATATTAAAATTGAAAACAAACAGATCATATAACTATTTATGGCATATAGGCTTGTTTGTTATTTCTTTACTGTTTTTTTTAATTCATTTTCATAAAGTAATTCTCACGCCAAATTCTGTTTTAGCTACAGTTTCAGGTGATGGTATTCATGGCTATTATTCTTTTGTAAATCATATTGTAAATAATACAATTGGTTTTAATACTATTGGGTTAAATTACCCATTTAATGAGCATTTAGTTTATACCGATGCGCAGCCTTTTTTAGTTACAATTATTCAATTAATTCCATTTTTAAAACCATATGCCATTGGTATTATGCATTTGGTTTTATTTTTATCGTTTATATTTTCTGCAAACATCTATTTTAAAATTTTCGAAAAATTTGAAGTAAATAAAATATTAGCTTTTTTTAGTTCTGTTTCTATTATAATTCTATCACCTCAAATTGGAAGATTAGGCGGGCATTTTGCGCTTGCATACGCTTTACCAATTTCTTTATGTATCTACTTTAGTGTGGCTTATTATTTTTCAAAAAAACAAAAATACATTTACTTTTTAAGTACAGTAGCATTAATTGGATTTTTTACCCATCCCTATTTAGGTTTAGGAATAGTTGTATTTAGTTTATTATTTTTTTCACTTTGCGAAATTTTTGCTCTCTCTAAAATTAATAAACAATCTTTTTTATGTTTTTTAATTTTAATATTACCGCTTTTTATTTTTAAAGGCATAATGTATTTTACAGATTCACATTTTAACAGACCAACACTTCCTTATGGCGAATCTGTTTATGTATCGAGTTTTAAAAATGTTTTTTTACCTTCATTTGGGCCATTTAAATCACTATTTAATATAACTAATGAAATTACAGATAACGAATGGGAAGGTTTAAGTTACATAGGGATATTTAATGATTTAATGATAACTGTTTTGATTATTTTAATTATTACCAATCAAATAAAAATTAATACACCTATTTTAGTTTTAATTTTAAGCGCTTTAATTTTATTGTTGTTTTCGTTTGGTTTTATTACTGATTGGTTAAAACTAATAGGCATACAACCATTATCGTTAAAACAATTTAGAGGGTTAGGCAGGTTTGCTTGGTATTTTTATTATTCAATTCCAATCGTAACAATTGTTTGTATTGATAAGTTTATAAAAATTAAATTAAAAAATTATAAACCTAATTTATTTTATTTCACAATAGGATTTTTGTTTTTATTTATAAATGGAATAGAGGCCAATTACTACCATAAAAATATTGCTTCACCGATTTTTAACGATCAAAATTATTTTTCAAAAAAATATTTAACTAATCAATATACTGAAATTTTAAAAATTGCTTCTGATAAAAAGTATCAAGCCATTTTACCCTTACCTTATTTTCATTTAGGCAGTGAGGTTTACCACAGAAGGTTAAATGATAATGCACATAATTCAATGATAATTTCTCACTTAACTAAATTACCTATAATAAGTCATTTAGGTTCGCGCACATCGTTAAATGAAACAGAAGAAAGTATAAGTTTACTTAATTATTACAAAAACAAAACTAAATTATTAAATAAATTTAATTCTTTACCCATACTAATAATGTTTAAAGGGAAAGTAGATAAACCTGAAGAAGAAAACATAATTAATAGAGCGAATTTTATTAAAACAATAAACGAAATTAATTTTTATGAAATAGACGTGAAAACTTTATTAAATGATTCTGTTACACTGCCAAAAAATGCACAAAAACTAAACGTTGATGTTTCTAAAAATAATATTTTTAAATTTTCAACTGCCAAACCTCCATTTTACGAATGGCATAAATGTAAAGAATTTGTTAAACTATTACTACTTGATAGTAACAGGTTTGAAAGTGGTAAATATATTGTAACCTTTCATTATCATTTTAAAAAATTTAATCCGGCTGATATAAGTAATCATTTTATAGTTGAAAGTACTGATCAAACTAAAAGTAATTGGGATTTTTTTGGCGACATACATTCTTCTCAAAAATACCCTAACTATTTTGTTTATGAACAGTTTGTTGAACTAAATAAACATAAAAATTATATTTTTTTCACTAATCACGAATCTTCTGAAGGAGATTTTTACATCACTAATTTTTGTTTAAGACCAGATACTCTTAATTATTTTGAAACAAGAAATAATAAAATAATAAGGATTAATAATTATCCTATTGAAAATTGAGTTTTTATAGAAAGATACAATATTATTTAGTTCACACTTTAAAATTAAGCAACAAAGAAGCCTTGTCTGCAATAAAAAATGGGTTAGTGAAAATTAATGATGAAATCATATCAAATAATATAATTATTGATGATACCTCTGAAATTAAATTAAACAATAAAATTATAAGGGCTAAAATTAAATTTGTGTATTTAAAATTTCACAAACCTATTGGCTATGAAAGTACATTATCAAATAAAGTAGAAAAAAATTTAAGTACCATTTTTAAAGATTATACAGGTTTAAGTATAGCTGGCCGGTTAGATAAAGAATCTGAAGGCTTATTAATATTAAGCAATGACGGGAAATGGGTTGAGCAATTAATTAATCCTAAATTTATTAAAGAAAAAGAATATTTAGTTGAACTAGATAAACCAGTAACTCCTGATTTTGTTACTAGTTTTGAGCTTGGTGTAGATATTGGGTTTTATATTACAAAACCTTGTAAATGCATAATTAAAAGTAAGTATGTAATTAATGTTATTTTAACTGAAGGGAAAAATAGACAACTAAGAAGAATGTGCTTAAAATTAGGCTACAAGGTTATTAAATTAAAACGGGTTAGAATTGCCCAATACAGTTTAGATAATTTAAAAGAAGGCCTAATAGAATCATTTGAAAAATAATTTATTTGTATTGTTATTCTTTATAAAGAATTTAAGTTTGAAAGAAACTTAATAAGCTCGTCCTCGTTTTAATGTAACGGAAACGAGGATGTTTTAGAGGTGCGATTGCATCGCACATTAATAAATTAAAACTATTTTGTAATTTTATTTTATGAGCGGAGACCGTTATAAAATAGCAAACCAACATCAAATTTATTTTTTAACGTTAACTATTGTAGATTGGGTAGATATATTTACCCGGAAGGATTATAAACTAATAATTGTTGATTCGTTAAACTTTTGCATTGAAAAAAAAGGATTGGAAGTATTTGCTTGGGTTTTGATGAGTAATCATTTACACTTGATGATTAGAGCAAAAGAAGGATACACTTTATCATATATTTTAAGAGACTTTAAAAAATTTACATCAAAAAAAATAGCAGCAAAAGTATTAGAAATCGGTGAAAGCCGACGTGAATGGCTTTTAAATAAGTTTGCTTTTGAAGCCAAGCGAACAGGTAGAGCCAAATATTATAAAGTGTGGCAAGATGATAACCACGCGATATGCTTAGAAAAAAATGAATGGATAAATCAACGTTTAAATTACATACATCAAAACCCTGTAAGGCAAATAATAGTTGAGAAAGCTCATGAGTATATATTTAGCAGTGCAATTGATTATGCCGATGGAAAAGGTTTGGTTAATGTAACGGTGCTTTAATGGAAGGAGAAAGGGCTTTACAAAAGCCCTATTAAAACATCCTCGTTACGCTTTGCTAAACGAGGACGAGAGGGGGGTTTTTGTTCCAAACAGTATCGCCAGTACAGTAAAACAACAAGTTACCTAAGGTATCGCTTATGGAGCTATTACCTTCAAACACTACACCATTACTTCCATTAAAAACAGTGGGCACACCGGTAGTCATATTAAAATCTAAACCTGCTTTGTGGCCAAAACGCCAATGTTTGGTACGGTTTAAAAGGGCTTGCGGGGTTTGGGCTAAAATTATATTACAAAATAATACAATAAATAGTTTTGTGTAAAGCTTTACCATTTAAAATAATTTATTGCTAATTTAATTAAAATATGTTAAAAAAGCAACATTAAGGTTTCTTTATTTTTTTAACAAAAGCAACATATTAGTTGCGTAGCTAAAAACAAACAAATATTTTTAAAGCAGTTTGGTAAACATCTTAAAAAAATAAGAGAAGAAAAAGGTATTACCCAATTTGAGGTTTGTTGTAGAATTAATAAAGATAGGCAAAGTTTACAAAGAATAGAGTCAGGGAATAGCAACCCAACTATTTATTATTTATATGAGTTAGCAATAGGGTTAGAGGTGCCACTAAAAACTTTAACAGAATTTACTTATAGTAAAAAAGACACTAAATAGTTTCTTCAATTACTCGTCTTCGTTTGAGTGAAACGGAAACGCGGATGTATTAAAGGTGCGATTGTATCGCACGATTATAAACCAGCTTATTAAATTATAAATTATTTCTTAGTTTTTACACGTGAGCGAAGCGAACTGATGAATACCCACCCCTCGTCCTCGTTTGAGTGTAACGGAAACGAGGACGTTTTTGAAGTGCGATTGCATCGCACGATTATAAACCAGCTTATTAAATTATAAATTATTTCTTAGTTTTTACA
>CAZAPH010000072.1:0-4345 GCA_964487105.1 uncultured Akkermansia sp. | reverse complement strand
CGTGAGCGAAGCGAACTGATAAGTACCAAAAAGAATAAAAAAAACATGAATAAAAACCTTATTAAAAACATCCTCGTTACGCTTTGCTAAACAAGGACGAGTTTGGAGCAGACTTCTTCTAAAAAGTTTGGTAATTAAACTATTTGTAATAACTTTGTAATTACAATATCAAACCAATGGACGTTTCATTAATTTCAATAGGAAATTCAAAGGGTATTCGACTTTCGAAAACTTTAATTGAGAAATACAACCTGCAAGATACAATTGAATTAATTCTTGAGAAAGGTTATATCATTTTAAAACCTAAAACGAAGGCTCGTAAAGGTTGGGAAAAATCATTCAAAAAAATGCATGAAAATGGCGATGATAAATTGCTTGCTTCAGATATTTTTAAAGATGAAGACTTTGAAGAATGGAACTAAAACAATATCAAATTGTATTGGTTAACCTTGACCCTACAATTGGCAGTGAAATGAAAAAAACTCGCCCCTGTGTTATTATTTCGCCTAATGAAATGAATAAGTATTTACAGACAATTGTTATTGCGCCAATGACAAGCAATTCTAGAAGTTATCCTACAAGGGTTCCCGTTAAACACAACAAAACAAAAGGTTGGGTTGTGCTTGACCAAATTAGAACTATTGACAGACAACGAATTGTAAAAATTTTAGCCGTTTTAACTGAAAAAGAAATTTACAACGTTAAGGCAATTATTCACGAAACATACGTAACGTAACAAATACCAGCTAACCTCTCTCGTCCTCGTTTGAGTGAAACGGAAACGAGGACGTTTTAGAAGTGCGATTGCATCGCACATTAATAAATCAAAGCATTAATTTATATAGTGTTTATTGGGCTTTACACACGAGCGAAGCGAACTGATGAATACCAAATAGAACAACAAAAAAACATGAATAAAAGCCCTATTAAAATAGCCTCGTTATGCTTTGCTGTACGAGGACGAGTTGGGGCGAGAGAGGGTGTTTTATAATTTACAATTATTTACCAAATAAAAATCCTATAGTTGCAGTTACTTGACCTGCAAAAAAATGATGGTTTACTTTCCCATTTCCTTTACCTAACACAAAAGCATTAACGTAATTAGCGTAAGAACCTTTTGTAGTTAATTCAAATAAACCGTGTTTAAAAAAATTAATTCTAATGCCAGATTCTATACCAAAAATATAACCTGCAACTTTCCAATTGTTATTTAATCTTTCTCCAAATAAAGTAACGTCTGTTCGCGGTATTACAATTCCTCCACCAGGTTTAACAACTGCCTCAAGTTTAAAATTTTTATTTTTTTGAAATAATTTAAATTTTCTTACTGCATTCATCATCCAAAAATTTGCACCATCTGTATGTTCAAAATGAAATAAGTTAGCCGGATTTAATATTGTATCCGTATCAAACCATTGGTTATTTATTTGCCCTTTTACCCTTAGTGTTTGAAAATCTGTAACAACATATTTTGTATGATCGTAATTCATTTCAATATCCCACTTACTGTTAATTTGAAACCCTAACCTACCAACAAATTGTGGAATAGTAATATTTATTACATCGTATAGTTGATCAAAATCTGGTCTATCTTTTGCTACAGCTTGGTAAGCAGTAAAATCATAGGTGTAACTGTTTCCATTAAGTTTACTAACATAAGTACCTTTATTTTGAAAATGGATATTGCTTTTGGTGTACCAAGCACGCGTATATCCCCATAATAAATAAATTTTATGTTGATTTTTTGAATTAAACGAAATAGTATCTTTTTGCGAAAGCAAAGTTGTTACGTTTAACAAAAAAATAATTAATAAAGCCCTAAATAAATTCATACTTAAATAAAATACTATTCTGTAAAATTAATACAAATAATATACAAAGTATTAACTCAAAAAGAAATACTTATGTTTATAAAAAAATCTTAAATTAACTTTTTAGTTATTAAGCATTACTGGCATAACCAGCATTAATACATCTTCGCTAGGGTTAGATTTGTTAGCAGGTAAAATAATCCCTGCGCGATTAGGTGCACTCATTTCAATAGTAATTTCATCACAATCTAAATTGCTTACCATTTCTACTAAAAAGCGTGAATTAAAACCAATCTCCATATCTTCACCAATATATGTGCAAGTTAACGTTTCATGGCCTTCATTTGCAAAATCTAAATCCTCAGCACTTATTCTTAATTGGCTTCCTGTTACTTTAACTCTAATTTGGTGAGTTGCTTTATTACTAAAAACACTTACACGTTTTAAAGCGCCTAAAAAAGAGCTTCTATCAACAGTTAATTTATTTGGGTTATGTTTAGGAATTACAGCTTCGTAATTTGGGTATTTCCCGTCAATTAATCGGCATATTAAATTAACACCAGCAAAACTAAATAAAGCATTTGTTTTATTAAATTCAACTTTAACTGCGTCATCAATTCCTACCAATAAATTTTTTAAAATATTTAATGGTTTTTTTGGCATAATAAATGAAGAAGCTGAACCTGCTTTTGCATCGCTACGTGTATAACGAACGAGCTTATGAGCGTCTGTAGCAACAAAAATGGAATTAGTTTCGTTAAACTGACAAAAAACACCACTCATTACTGGTCTTAAATCATCATTACCAGTTGCAAAAATTGTTTTATTAATTGCATTTCCTAACACATCGCTTTTAATTACAATAGATGCTTCAGAATTTAATTGAGGTAATTTAGGGTACTCAGCACCGTTTTGTCCGCTAATATTATAATCACCAGTTTCTGTTTTTATTTTAATAGAATTTTTTGTTTTATCTACAATAAAAGAAATGGGTTGCTCAGGTAAATTACTTAAAGCATCTAATAATGTTTTTGCTGGTATTGCTATGTTTCCGTTATCATTAGATTCTACTTTAGTACTTGTGGTAATTGTAGTTTCCATATCACTGGCAGAAATGGTTAGTTCTCCTTTTGAAATTTCAAATAAAAAACAATCTAAAATTGGTATAGTGTTGTTGGTATTAAGTACGCCACCAATTGATTTTAAATGTTTTAACAGTGTAGATGCAATAATTACAAAATTCATAATACAGTATTTTACAGCAAAGTTAAATTCTCAATTAAGTATATCTAAATTTTAGATATTTAGTTTTAAGCATTTTTTCCACAAAAAAAAACCGTTCAAAAAATTGAACGGTTTTTTAAAAAATTATTTTTAGCTTAATGTTTGCCTAAGTATTCGGCTACACCTTTATGATTAGCTTTCATACCTTCTTTTCCTTTTGTCCAGTTTGCTGGGCAAACTTCTCCATTTTCTTCAAAAAATTGTAATGCATCCACCATACGAATTACCTCATCTACGTTTCTGCCTAGGGGTAAATCGTTAATTAATTGATGGCGCACAACGCCTTTTTTATCAATTAAATATAAACCTCTATAAGCAATCATAGGGCCTGTAGCAATTAAATTGTTTTCTGCATCAACATCATAATCTCCAAATAACGTACCATAATTTAAAGAAATTGTTTTAGTTGTATCTGCAACAATTGGATATTTAACGCCTTTTATTCCTCCTGCATTTTTTTCCATTTGTAACCAACCCCAATGACTTTCTTCTGTATCTGTACTACACCCCACAACAGCAACATTTCGTTTTTCAAATTCACTTAATTGCTCTTGAAAAGCGTGTAACTCTGTTGGGCAAACAAACGTAAAATCTTTTGGGTAAAAAAAGAAAACTACATACTTTTTATCAATAAACTGGTCTAAAGAGAAATCAGAAATAATTTCTCCACCATTTATTACTGCACCAGCCTTAAAACTTGGTGCTTTTTTTCCTACTAAACTTGCCATATTTATAATTTATTTAATGTTAACTTTGCAAAAGTACTCAATACTTTTTACTATTAATAATTTAGAAATGCTTATTGTTGTATCACTTAACAAATTTTATTATGAGTCTTAAATTAAATGAACACGCACCTAATTTTACACTGCTAAATACCTTAAAAAAAGAAATTACTTTAAGTGATAGAAAAGGGAAAAACATTGTGCTTTTATTTTTTCCTTTAGCATTTACCGGCGTTTGCACAAACGAATTGTGTTCGGTAAGAGATAATTTAAATAGTTACAACGATTTAAACGCTGAAGTGTATGGTATTTCTGTTGATTCGTTATTTTCATTAGCTAAATACAAAGAAGAACAAAAGTTAAATTTTGAATTATTAAGCGATTTTAATAAAAACGTATCCTTAGCATACAATTGTTTATATGAAAATTTTGCATTTGGAATGAAAGGTGTTAGTAAAAGAAGTGCATTTGTAATAGATAAGACTGGTATTTTAAAATATAGTGAGGTTCTTGAAAATGCAGGTG
>CAZAPH010000071.1:12313-14849 GCA_964487105.1 uncultured Akkermansia sp. | reverse complement strand
AGTTTGGTTTATTTTTCATTCCTTCTATACATAATTTTTAATCTTTTAACGGTACATTATAATCTCTTCCACCTTGTATTAAGAGAGTTGGTAATTTTAAGGTTTGTGCAACTTTTAAATTATCAAAATTTTTATCAGTAACCCAGTATTTTGCTGTTGTACCTGGTATTGTAATTTTGCTTTTTGAAGTATAGTCTGGACTTAAAATTTTGTTTTTAATCCATTTTAATTGATTAATTTGAGTTTTTTCATTTTCGTCTATTACAGCATCAATATTGGCAATGTATTCTATTTGTTCAGGCAAAAGTTCAATTAATGGCCTTACGGGTGCAGCTAACATTATTAATTTGTTTAAAGAAATTTTTGTTGCAATTATTGGCGCACATTTGCCACCTAAACTATGCCCTATTAAACTAATTTTTGTTGAATCAATATTTGGTTGTTTTTTTAAAAAATTTATTGCGGCAACAGCATCATTAATAGTTTCGTCATAATAATCTATTGTATCTTCATTATTTAACATTTTTGCTTGGTAAACATATGATCTTTTATCATAAACTAATACTGATATACCTTTATCTAACATTGGCATTATAATATCTAAAAATATTTTGTTTGAACCAATTGTTTCATGCCTATCACTTGGGCCACTACCTTGAATCATAACTACTGCTTGTGATGTTTTAATATTATTTGGCTGATACAAATAGCCTGGTAATGTAACAAAAGGGTTGGTTTCGATTTGAATATTTTTTCTTGAATAATTTTTAAATAAACTTTGGTTTTGATAAAATTTCTGATTTTGAAACGTATCTATTATAAAATTAGAAATACGTTGAGCTTGATCAAATAAAATGTACCATGTTGCTTTTCCTTTTGCCGTTTTAATGTAGGTATAACTCGCCATTTTACAGCCCTGAGTGTCCACTTCTGTTTTTTCAATTGCAGTTATGTTTCCGTAATTTTTATTAAAATCTTCTAAACTTTTTTCAACAATAAATTCCATTATTTTACCAAATTTTGTTGAATCGAAAAGGGAACTGTTTTTATTAAATTCATTACGTTTAATATTACCAATAAATTTTTTTGTTAATTTTTTATAGGGATGAACTTCTTTTGCTTCTTCCTCTTGAGCATTAAGTGTTTGAAAAAGTGTAAAAAGGATTAAGGATAAAAGAAATAAAAGTTTTTTAAGCATAATTTTATAATTTTAATAAAGGTTACTATCTTTAAACCTCTAATTTAATGAAATTATGATTCCTAAACCAACTGTTGATGCAATAATTGAAACAGCTCGCATTGAAGAGGTGATAGGAGATTTTATTACTTTAAAAAAACGTGGGGCAAATTTGCTAGGTTTATGCCCTTTTCATGGCGAAAAAACACCATCATTTACTGTATCACCATCAAAAAACATTTATAAATGTTTTGGTTGTGGCAAAGCAGGTTCTCCTGTTAACTTTGTTATGGATCAACTTACGTTAAGTTATCCTGAAGCGTTAAAATGGTTAGCTAATAAATATGGTATTGAAGTTGTAGAAAAAGAACAAACAATTGAAGAAAAACAGGCTCAAACAGAACGTGAAAGTATGTATATTGTTATGAGCTATGCACAACGCTATTTTTCTGACAAAATGAATACAACAGACGAAGGACGTTCTGTTGGTTTAGGATATTTTAAACAAAGAGAAATTACACAAAATTTAATTGAAAAATTTGGTTTAGGTTATAGTTTAGAAGCAAAAAAACAATTTACCGAAGATGCTGTAGCTGCTGGATATCAACCAAAATATTTAGTTTCAACAGGAATGTGTATTTTAAGTAATGCTCATATTGAAGGACAAACAATTGAAACTAAAAATTTGTTTGATAGATACGCCGGACGCGTTATGTTTCCTATACACGATGTTGGTGGAAGAGTAGTGGGATTTGGTGGTAGAATATTAACTAATGATAAAAAACAAGCCAAGTATATTAATAGTCCCGAAACCGAAATTTATAATAAGAGTAAGGTACTTTATGGGCTTTGGTTTGCTAAAGGAGCTATTCAAAAAAAGGATAAATGTTTTTTAGTTGAAGGCTATATGGATGTAATTGCTATGCACCAAGCGGGTTTCGAAAATGTTGTGGCAAGTAGTGGTACATCTTTAACTGTTGAACAAATAAAATCAATTCATCGCTACACAAATAATATTGTTGTTTTATATGATGGTGATGAGGCTGGACAAAAAGCAAGTGCAAGGGCTATCCCTATGTTATTGGAAGAAGGAATGAATGTTCGTTTATTATTTTTTCCTAACAATGATGACCCAGACAGTTATTACAGAAAAGTAACTCACCTTGAATTTGAAGATTACGTTAATAACAATACACAAGATTTTTTATATTACACCGCCAATAAGTTAAATGATGATAGTAAAGGCGATCCTATAAAAAAAGCGGGAGTAATTAAAACAATTGTAAGTAGTATCGCTTTAATTCCTGATAATATAATTAGAAGTATTTATATTAAAGAGTGTGCTCAAATAATGGAACT
>CAZAPH010000071.1:0-12303 GCA_964487105.1 uncultured Akkermansia sp. | reverse complement strand
GTTAGTTGAAACTAATAAAATAAGATTAGCACATAAAAAACAAATTCAAAAGGACTTTAACACCAATGAAATAAATACCGAAAATGAATTAATTGAAAATACTGTTTCTGATAATAAAGAACAAGAAATTATTGCCCCATTTGAAGCCGAAGAAAAAGAACTAATTCGCTTACTTTTAGCGTATGGAAATGCATATGTAACCATTGAAGCTGATGATGAAAATATGGAAGAGTTTGATTTGGAAATTACATTAGGCGAATACATTTTTTTCGAATTATCTAGAGATGGCATAAAATTTGAAAACCCAATATACTCGTCTATTTTTGATGAATATGTAAACGAATTAAGTCAACAAAGATTACCTAACTTAACTTATTTTGCAAATCATAGTAATCCATTAATTGGAAGTTTTGTAATTAATCATGTACATTCTAATTACGAACTTAGTGAAAAATGGAAACTGTATGGTGTATTAGTACCCAACGA
Organism: uncultured Akkermansia sp.; assembly: GCA_964487105.1. Taxonomy (GTDB): domain Bacteria; phylum Bacteroidota; class Bacteroidia; order B-17B0; family Aurantibacillaceae; genus Aurantibacillus. The sequence continues at coordinate 11,817 of CAZAPH010000071.1, read as the reverse complement.
ACTGCAATTATTAAAAAAATTAACCCGTTCAACGTTATTTAGCTACAAATCAAAAAAATTAAATTTAATGTATAATGAAAGTCAGGAATTATTAAAAACATATGATTATGAAAATGGATTAATAATTTCGAAAACTTTAGATAATTTAAATAAGATGAGAGTAAGGGTTAACTTTTTATTAGGAAGAGTTGTAGTTAAATAGTACTAATTGTAATTATAAAATAGCCCAAAGCTGTTTTATAATTTTACAATGGTAATGCCGCCTCCAAGAAAACTTGTTTCTGATTATAGGAAAAGCTGTTAAATCAAAGCGGCATAATTTAACTAACCACCATATTTTCTTTTATGAAATACAGCATTTCCTCTACTTCTTTTTTTAGCTCTATCTGCATTTTGACGTGTTAAAATACTTTCATTGAATTTACGACCACGTGTTCTATTGCGTTTAAACAAAAATTTATTTTCATTTCTTCTTTTAGTATTGCTTTTTGTTGAATGATAAGCCCATGCCGAATGTTTCTTTTTAAAAATGCCCCTTGAAGAACTACCTCTTGACCCTTTTGCAAACGCATTGGCATTTCCTTTACTTTTTCTTCCGCCAAATAATCTTGAACTTCCCTTACGTTGATTTTTGTGTTCGCGTTTTTTTCCACCACTTTGTGCATAAATTTGCGAATTGCAAAACAAGGCAAACACCACTATAATTATAGCTAAAACACTTTTCACTTTACAATAGTACAATAATAATCAATTTTCAGCTTATTTTTTGCGTTTTAACGCATTTTTTTGAGCATTTACAGTAAAGATTTTAACAAATTTAATTTAATAACACGATTTAGATCCAACGAAAATGTTTTAATACTCGTATAATAAAAAGTAACTTTATACGTTTATACAGTTTGAAGATTAGTTTAAAAATATGCCTTTTAGTAATATTATTAAGTAATAATTTATTTTCTCAATTAAATTCTCCTAACATAAAATGTATTGAAGTTTTAGCTAATGGAGATTGTAAACTAACATGGATTCCTCCGGCTGACCCAACATCTATTTTCCAGTCAATTGACGTATATAGCTCAATTAATCAATTTAGTGGCTATACAAAAGTAGGTACAGTAGGTTCTAATTTAACAACATCATATACACACAATGGAGCTGGAGCAAATGTGCAAAGTAAATTTTATTATTTAGTGACAAATGCAACTGGTAGCTTAAGTTCATCTAGCTCAGATACTTTAAAAAGTATTTTTTTAAATATATTACCTGTTAGTCAAGCCATTAACGTTGTTTATAATCCTATTAAGTTACCAAAATTAAACAGTACTGCAACTACCTATACCGTTAGTAAAGAATATCCATTAGGTATTTGGAATATGTTTGCAATAACTTCAAATCAAAATTATTTTGATACAATTAGTGTTTGTAGTGCAAGTGTAAATTATGTGGTAAGCATTGCAGATAATAGTGGCTGTGTATCAACCAGTAATATTAATGGTGGAATATTTAATGATATAAAAGAACCAAATGAAGTTGAGATAGATTCAATAAGTGTGTTACCTAATGGTCAAACAATAATTTCATGGCATATACCTTATGATAAAGATGTAGTAAAATACAGAATTTATCGTGGTCAAAATGGAATAGTTACAGCAATTGATTCTGTTATGGGTAGGCTTAACACAAGTTATGTGTATACCACAACAGCTGCAAATAACGGTGCAGTAGAGTTGTTTAATTCAGCGGTTGATAGTTGTAATAATATAGGTGTTTTTACAAATACACCTCCTTACACCACAATATATTTAAAAACAACATACGATAGTTGCGCCTATTCTACCAATTTAACATGGAATGCTTATAATAAAATGCCTGGCGGATTATTAGAATATAAAATTTATTACTCCGTTAATTCTGGTGCATACAATTACATTGGTTCTACTACCGTAACAAATTATACTCACTCAAACACTATGCCAGATGCAAATGTTTGTTATTTTGTAAGAGCTATTAATAAATTAAAAACAATTACATCTTCATCAAATAGAGTTTGTTTTTTTACAAATCAAATTACTGCCCCAGCATTTGTATATATACAAACCGCTTCAGTAATTGATAAAACAACCATTGAGGTTAAGGTATTTGCAGATACAACTAAAAGATTTACCAGTATTGATTTACTTAGAAGCGAAGATGGTATAAATTTTACTTTTGTATCTAATCAAGCATTTAATGGTACGCCATATTATGTTTTTACGGATGCTGATGTAGCAACAAAAGAACATTATTATTATTATAAAGCAATAATAAAAGATGCTTGTGGAAATGATAGAACTTACAGTCAAAAAAGTAAAACTATACTTTTAACAGTTAAAGAAATTGACGAGACTTTTTTCACTAAACAATTAACTTGGAATCATTATAAAGGTTTTGATGGTGGTATTAGCGGATATAAAATTTACAGAATAATTAATGATGATCCAAACCCAATTGTACATGTTTATAAAGGGCCCGCAGATAGTTCATATATTGATAATGTGCAAGAAGAAGCACCAAATGGAAGTAAAATTGAATATAGAGTAGAAGCTATTGAAGGTATTTCTAACCAATATGGTTTTTTAGAATTAAGTAAATCAAATAAAAGAGATATTTATCAAGAAGATGATTTGTTTGTACCTAATGCTTTCTCTCCTAAAGGAATTAATAAAACATGGTTACCCATTACTCATTTTATTGATAAAAATGAATATAAAGTAACCGTATTTGACAGATGGGGTAAAGTTATATTTTATACCACAGATAATACGCAAGCGTGGACAGGAGATAATTTACCAGGAGGAATTTATGTTTACCTAATTCAATACAAAAATAGTAGAGGTGAGTATAAAGAAAATAAGGGCACAGTGCTGTTAATTGAATAATGTAACCAATTTACAATTTGAAATTATAGAAATAATGAAATCATTATATTTAGTTTTTGTAATAGTTCTTTCAAATCTCAGTTTTGCTCAAAATACAGATTCAATTAAAGCTTATTTTAATTCTATAGAACAAGAATTAAAAATTGCTCAAAAAACATTTTTAAGTAGAAATGAAAATGTAAGAGTTGAGGGTAATAAAAAATTTATGGCAATTTGGGAAAAAGTAATCACTAATCCTTATTGTATTCAATACCCTTTTGATAGTATTGTTGAGGTAGCAAAGTTAATGCCTGCAAACAAAAAATTTAAATTAATTACATGGAACTTACCTTTAGATAATGGTAATCATGCCTTTTTTGGCTACCTTTTAGTTAATAATAGTAAAAAAATAAAAAAAGGATTGTTTAAACATGAAATTGTAAATCAATATGAATTTTACAGATTACTTGATCGTTCAAGTTCAGTTAACAACCCTGAAACATATATAGGCTCAACAGAAAAATGGTTTGGGATGTTATATACAAGTTTAATAGAATGTGATGGCTATTATACTTTAATTGGCTGGGATGGAAATGATAAATTAGTACAACGTAAATTTATTGATGTGCTTTATTTTAAATCTGATGGCACACCTGTTTTTGGTAAAGATGTTTTTAAAATTCCTCGTAAAAACCCTAGGAGACTTATGTTTCAATACAGTACCGAAGTTAGTATGAGTGTTAGATATAATGAAAAATTAAATAAAATTGTTTATAGTCATTTATCTACAAAAAGTAATGGCGATATTTTAAGTCAACAATATCAATATTATGGACCCGATGGAAGTTTTGATGCATTAGAATATAAAAAGGGTAAATGGGTACCATCAGAAGATGTAGATGCCAGAAATGATAAAAATAAAAATGATAAAATAAACCCACCAAATCCTAAGGATATTAAACCTATTTTTAAACCTAATTGATTGAATCTTAAAAAATAGTTTTTTATTTTTTTTTAATCCATATTTTGCAATAGAGTTGTAGAAGTTCTACTGCAAATTTTGGGTTTAATGATTTATTATAACTTTTTTATAAATCTTAGCTTTGTTTAATTCCGTAATACTAAACAGATAAACGCCTTCTTTTAAATTAGAAGTTGTAATATTTATATCTTTTTCAGAAGTATTAATTGTATTTAAAAGTTGCCCTAATTGATTATAAATTTCAATTGTTTTTTGTTCAAAATTTTTAAATTGCATTAACACCTTATCATTTGCTGGGTTAGGCAATAAATTAATAAAATTACTAGTTTCATTTTTTTCATTAAGTCCAATTGTAGAAATACCGTTTAGGTTAATATCATCTATAAAAAAATTATTACCTCCACCATTATTTGTAAATACAAATTTAAAGTACCAATTGTTACTCAAATAAGAGTCGTCAATTACAATAGATTCAGTTCGCCATTCGCTACTACCAGCAGTTGGTGTATAAGATGTACTAATAGTATTTGTTACTGTTTTTAAACTGTTTCCGGTTTTATTGTATAATTGAAACCAAGATTTTCCACAATCAGTAGATACTTGAAACGAAAGTTTGTCTGTGTTAGGTGTAAAAGAAGTTACGGCATAGTGCATTTTAAAATTTACGGTAACACTGTTTGCAGAACTCATATCCAATGAGGGTGAAATTAGCTCATCTACTGCAGGAGCAGATTGGTTATAAACTTGTAAAGCAGCACAATAACTACCGCTATAATTGGTGCTATTTGTTAAATTCCAGGTTGTTAAATTATCTCGGTTTACAACTGTCCATGAGTTATTAAAGCTAAGTGGATTTTCAAATCCTTCAGTTAACGGAAAATTATAAAAACTGTTTGCTGTATTGTTTAATATGTAAATATGATTAGGATATGCTTGAATTTTACTTGATGATAAATAATTTTTTGTTAGATTAACATTATATACACCTGGAGCATAATAAACTACTTTTACTATACTATCTGTTGTACTATTTGATGAACCACCTGTAAAATTCCAAGTTCTACTTGTGCTAAAGCCACCATACGAATAATCAGTAAATTTTATAGAATCGCCAACACAAGCAATAACGGGGGCAAGAGGTAAAATGGCTGGATTTGCACAACAAGTAGGAGGATAAACATAAGGATCGGCTACACCAGTTGAAATTAAATTAGAATTAGACCAAAGATTGTTTCTGCCTGAAACAGTTGAATTTAGTGCTGCTGTCATTCTTGCTACTTGCCCTGCAGTAAACATATTTAAACAACCACCATTGGTGTAATCCATATAATTGGTAAACATTTCGCCATTAGCCCCAGTACCACAACTGTTAAATGCTTTGTAAGGAAAAGTTGGGCATCCACTATTATCATTTTCATGAATTGGTGTATCGCTAACAAAATCATTTCCGCAGTTAGCATCGCCCCAAATATGTCGTAAGTTAAACCAATGCCCAAGTTCATGAATTAAATACCTGCCTTTAAAATTACCCCAACTAGAGTTTGTTGCTGCAGTTCCTATGCTTCCAATTAAATCACTTCTTATATTAACGCCATCAAGTACCGCGCTACCTCCCGGAAAAGTAGCATAACCACCACCATTACAAGGAACAGAAGTTGAGTAACGCATAGATTTAACTAGCCAAATATTTAAATATTGATTACTTGTCCAATAACTTAAAGATTTAACATCATTATTGATATATGAACAGTTGGTTAGATCACTGTAAATTCTATTAATTCCATTTGTGCAATTACCTGAAGGGTCTTTGGTAGCTAATCTAAATTCAACATTAAATGCTGAAGCTAATGGTTTAAAAGCCGAAGGGGTAAGAGCTGTATCTGCTTGTTGTCGCTTAAATTCTTTATTAAGTATATTTATTTGGTCTATAATTTGAGCGTCTGAAATATTACCAGCAGCATTTGAATAAATAACATGAAACACTACAGGGATTGTATAACCAACAGCACTTGTTTTAAAAGTTGAATTTGTAAAGTTTTTAGTAAACGCTTCAAGCATTAATTGATTATTTTTAAAAGATTCGTTTTCTTTTATATTTTGCTCAAAAATTAGATTACTTAAACAACCGTGTTGGTTTTGAGCATTTAGTAAATTAAGTAAATGAAAACAGAATAAAAATAAAATTAATTTTTTCATAATTAGCGTTTTAAAAATCCTATATTAATTGTTTCGGGATAACTTTTATGTGCAAGGGCATAAAATGCATAACCAAAAGCTAAACCTATTGCTCCTGTAACTACACTATGGGTTCTTCGTTTTGTTCTAGCAACACGTTCATAACCTAAAATGTAACTGTCGTATTCAACATAATTAGGGTTACTTACTGTTTTTGATTTTATTTTAACTTTTGGTAACCCAACCATAGCAAAATAAGCAAAAGGAGCTGCTGGTCCAAAAAAAGTACCGCTTGCACCACCAATAAAACCTGCAATGCCGCAACCAATCATACTACCTAAAGGTTTAAAACCTTTACGGGCATCGCGTTCTCCTTTGGTGTAATACCACATTTCTTCGCGGGTAAACCAATTGTTTTTTGCACTATCTTGTTGATAATAATAGCGTTTAATACCATTAGAAAATAAAACCATATATATGTCTTCTAATTCATAATGTAGTTTTTTTTCTGGTTTTGAAGGGTCGTTTATCGTAACAGCTCCCAATAAAGTATCTAAAATAGTTTCGCCAACAATATTCCCATTCATTAAATAAATGGTGTCTTTGGTTTGGGATTTTAGGTTTGTTGTAATGATTAAAACAAAAACAGTTATTAATCGAAGTTGTTTAATTTTCATTAAGCGTAAATATAGTAAATTAGTGAATTACTATTTTATACATTTTAATGATTCGATTAATTTAATTTTTTCTTTTGATTCGATGGCAGAATTGGAAAAGTAATAGATTTTTAAGTTAGTATCTATCAAAAGGTTTAATGGATAGGTTTTGGTTTTAATTGAGAAGTGATTGTGAATGGCCGAAATAATATTGTTTTGAGAATAGAGAAACTCAAAATGTTTTATTTTTAGCCTTTTTTTTATTGCAGTATCTTTAGTAATATCGCTAATAAAATAACACGCTATTTTTGAGTTATATTTTGAGAAAATAGAATCTAGTAAGGGCATTTCTTTGATGCATGGGCTACAAAATGTTTCCCATGAACTAAAGTATAAATACTTATATTTTTTATTATTTGAAAAATTCTTAATTTCTTTATCTAATTTATTATTATTTATACTAATTGAAGAAAATGTTTTAGTCATTAAACTTTTCCATTTAAAATAATGATACTCCTTAGTAATCAATTTTATATTTATTAGAATTGATAAAACAATTAAGATTACAATCAATCTAATTTGAACTTTGTATTGCATAATGTGTTTAATGAATCTAGCTTTTTTATCAAATTTTCTTTACTGTTTTTTTTGGTTTTATATGTTTCATAAATTAAATTACCTTGATAATCGATAATTGCATCTGCACCAAATACCTTATGGTTCAACTTTAAAAAGTTAGAAATTGAAGAGTGTAATTTGTTTTTATGATCAATAAATTTTAAATGTTTAAAATGGAGATGATTTTTCTTAAAATAATTAATTAAACTATCGTTGCTGTTTGCTGTGCAAAGAATAAAATTAATATTATTAAAAACATAACTTAATGAGTCTAATTGATTTATTTTTTTAATATGGTTTAAATAATAATGGGAATCTAAAAATAGAATATAACTAAATTTAGTTGTAATTTTATTCTCTTGCCAAAGAATAGGTACTTCTAATTTAATATCATTTTCTTTTAGAAGTGTTTCATTATTTAAAAAATCTAATTTAGTAACCTCACGCTTCTTCTGTATAAAAAAAAGCGTAAGGTTAATAAAAGTTGAAATTATTAATAAAATTATAAGTTTAATTTTCAATTTGTTCTTGTAATTTTAAGTTTCATTTATAAATCAACAACAGAATAATTACCAGCCTTATACTTAATAGCTAAAGCACTTGAAATTGAACCATACGAGTTATTAAAGTTAGATTAATAAGTGTGATCATTTCCTAAATTAATAATCTATTAACTGTTCAATTATATTTTCAGGGAGCCCTCTTTTTTCGTATTGTTGGTTACGCAATTGTGGTTCAAAGCCTGCTTCTTTAATTGCATTTTGTATAGTTTTGTATGTAAAACGGTGAGGGGCACCAGCGGCACTTACCACATTTTCTTCAATCATTATACTTCCAAAATCGTTTGCACCTGCGTGTAAACAAATTTGTGCAGTTTCTTTGCCAACAGTTAACCAACTTGCTTGTATGTTTATTATGTTAGGTAACATAATTCTGCTTAAGGCAAGCATTCGTATATATTCATCTGCACTTACATTATTTTTTATGCCTTTTACTCTATTTAATAATGTTCCATCGTCTTGAAACGGCCATGGTATAAAAGCTAAAAATCCTTTTGCGTTGTTTGGTTTTTCACTTTGTACTTGTCTTAACATAACTAAATGCTCAAATCTTTCGTAAATGGTTTCAACATGACCAAACATCATTGTTGCACTTGTGGTTATGTTTAGTTGATGTGCTGCTCGCATTACATCTAGCCATTCGCGGCCGGTGCATTTGCCTTTACTAATTAATCTTCGTACCCTATCGTTTAAAATTTCTGCACCTGCACCTGGCAAACTGTCTAAGCCCGCATCAACAAGTGCTTTAAGAACATCTGTATGCGTACTTTTTTCTAGTTTTGTAATGTGTGCTATTTCGGGTGGGCCCAATGAATGTAATTTTATTTGTGGAAAGTGTTTTTTTATTTCTTTAAATAAATTTACATAAAAGCTCAAACCTAAATCTGGGTGGTGCCCCCCTTGCAGTAATAATTGATCGCCACCGTATTTAATGGTTTCTTCTATTTTTTTTATGTAGGTTGGTATATCAGTAATGTAAGATTCTGTATGACCTGGAATTCTATAAAAATTACAAAATTTACAATTGGCAATACATACATTGGTTGTATTTAAATTTCTATCAATTTGCCAAGTTACTTTTTGTGAATTATTTTTTTGAATTTTCCGTAATTCATTAGCAACAAACATTAATTCTGAAGTAGGTGCATTTTCATATAAAAAAATACCTTCTTCGATACTTAAAAATTCAAATTTAGAAGCTTTATTTAATAAAATAGTAGTATTCATTTCTTTCCTTACAAATTTACTAATACCAAACCGAAAAACAATTGAGTTAAATTAAATAATTTTACAAACTTGATACAATGTTGTTTTCTAAAGCAAATTTAATTAAACCAACAACACTTTTAACTTCGAGTTTTTGTGTAATGTTTTTACGATGTACATCAACAGTTGCTTTACTTATAAATAATTTTTCGGCAATTTCTATACTTGAAAGTTCTTGGCAAATGAGTTGAATAATTTCAATTTCACGTTTTGATAATTCAGCTAATACATTAGTTTTTGATTCTTGTTTAATTAATTCATTTTTTAGAATGTTTACAATTTCACGTGAAAAATGTGTACCATCGTTCATTACATGTTTAACAATTGATTTTATTTCACTTGCTTCTTCATTTTTTAAAAGGTAACCATCGGCTTCAACATCAATTATAGCTTTTACAAATTCTGGATCTTTATACAAGGTGAGTACAATAATTTTTATTTCAGGAAATTTAGATCGTGTATGTTTGGCTAATTCTAATCCATTCATTTCAGGCATTTTAATATCGGTTATCAATAAATCAATGCTTTGGGTGTTTAAAATTTTAATAGCTTCAATGCCATTTTTTGCTGTTGAAACAACTGTAAAATCTACATCTTGTTCAAACATAAATTTTAAACCATTTAAAATTAACTCATGGTCATCAACTAACAATAGTTTTATTTTAGAATTCATAAGGTTGTTTAATTTGGAATAGAAATTTCTATTTCTAATCCTTTAGCTTTTGTGTTAAATTTAATTGTTCCGTTAATACTATTTACACGCGAGTTTATACTTTGTATTCCTATGCCGTGTTGTTTGTTGTTAAAAGTAATGCCAATTCCGTTATCAATAACTAATAATTGAATAAAGTTGATGTTAAATTTGAATATAATATCGCAAGTTGTAGCTTTTGAGTGCTTTATACAATTATTTAATAACTCTTGTACAATTCTATATATCTGTATTTCATGCTCAGATTTTAAGTTATTAATGTTTTCATCCCAAACTAAATTAAATTTTATTAATTTGTGATGATGGCTTAATTTATTTATTAAACTTTTTAATGCTTTATGTAATCCTAGTTCGGTTAAAACATCAGGCATCATATTATGCGCTATTGTTCTAGTTTCATTAATTAATTGATTTACTTCTTTTTGAATTTCAGCTTTTTTTAAAGTTTCTACTTCTGTTTCTGATTTTAAATCAGCTATTCTTATGCCTAACATAACAAGGTTTTGTGCTAATCCATCATGAATATCTGATGCAATTCGTTTTCGTTCTGATTCTTGTCCGTTTATAAATGAATTAAATTCTTGCCTATGTTGTAGGTTTAACATTTCTTGTTTTTGCAATTGTAATTGTGTTTTTTTTCTACTTTTATAAAGATAAAAGAACAGTGTAGCAAATAGTAAAAGGAGTATTAACATAATTATTAAACTGTTTTTAGCTTTACTATCTTTTACTTTTTGTTCTATCAACATGTTTTTTTCAAGTAACTCTTTATTTTTAATATCTAAATTAAATTGTCCTTTTAATTTTTCGAGATAACGTGTATTAGTAATACTAGCAGTACTATCTTCAAATTTTTTTTTGATTTGTAATAATTCAAATGCTTTTTTATAATTACCTAAAGCCTGGTTTGCTTCTATTAATGTACCAAGGTTTGCAGTTATAAAATTAGGAATTGAAATTTCGTAAGCCAATGTTAATGCTTCATTGCCTTTATTAATGGCGTCTTGATAGTTTTTTTTATTTAATTTAATTGCTGCCCATAATGATGTTGCATTTAAAATAGATGTTTTATTATTGTATGCAATTGATTTTTGTAGTAACTCTTCAATTTTATTTTCGGCCAAATCATTTTCGTTAAGTCTATTGCTTATATTGGCAATATTAAATAATGCATTTAATTCAACCGTTTTGTTGTTTATTCTTCGGCTATTGGTAAGCACTTTAATAAATAATTCTCTTGCTTCAGTTAGTTTATTTTTATACGCTAATAATGTACCTTGATTAAAATCATCAAATAAAAGATTTGCACTATCATTTAGTTGAAGATGTAGTGCTTTTGCTTTGTTTAAGTAGTTTTGAGAGGAGTCCACAACACCAACATCTAAATAAAGTACACCAATGGCAGAGTTTACATAAGCCATCATTATTTTATCATTTTCTAATGTTGAAATATTAGCAGATTTGTAATAATAATTTGAAGCCGAATCTATATTATGTTTTGCTTTATAATAATAGTACCCTAAATAAAAATAAATTTTACTTAATAATTTATTGTTATTTGTAAGTTTACAGAGGTTATAAGTTTCAGGTAAAATTTGTTTTGTAAGGTCGTATCTTTCGTTTAACAGCTCATTTTTTATTATAGTTGAATGCGCAACAAGTTTGAGTTTATTGTTTAAAGAACTAATTAGTTGTAAAATATAATTTCTGTAATATATAGCACTGTCTGAATTTTTATCAGAATAATAAAACATTAGTTGTTGGCTATATTCTACTTTAAGAATAACACTATCATTATTAACTTTAAATAAATTTTCTTTTAAAATTTTAGGATTTAATTGTTGAGAAAATATATTAAAAGAAATTAAACAACTAATAATAGTTATTATTGTTATGTTTATTTTGTTTTTACTATAATAGTTAATGTAAAGCTTCATTATTTTATTCAAAT
>CAZAPH010000070.1:0-14876 GCA_964487105.1 uncultured Akkermansia sp. | reverse complement strand
CAAACTGCCCGGTACAACTTGAAATAATTCGAAAATAAGATGAAAGTTACATTGGGCAACGCACACCTTTTGGGATATAACAAAAAGAACCGTCGCTAAACACCGCCGCATTTACTGCCGCAAAATAATTATCAGTATGTGGTACAACTAAACCCATATACTTTTTTAAAAGATCAGGGTGCTCTTGAACAGCTTCGCTAAACGAACAAAAAATAATACCTTTTTCGGCAAGTGTTTCTCTAAAAGTTGTTTTAACTGAAACGCTATCAAATACAGCATCTACAGCAATATTACTTTGCACACCACTTAATCTTTTTTGTTCTTCTAAAGAAATTCCAAGTTTTTCAAAAGTTTTTAATAATTCAGGATCAACCTCATCTAAACTTTTTAACTCAGGTTTTTTCTTAGGTGCAGAATAATAAGATACGGCTTGATAATCAATTTTTGGGTAAGGAAAATTTGCCCAATCTTTTGGTTCATTTAAAGTTTGCCAAAACCGGAATGCTTTTAATCTATACTCAAGCATCCATTGGGGCTCATTCTTTTTTTTAGAAAGTGCAGTTACTACTGCCTCATTTAAACCAGGTGCAAAAGTTTCGGTATCTATATCAGTTGTAAACCCCCACTCGTAATCTTTATTAATATGTTCTTGAAGTACTTCGTTGCTCATAATTTTAAGAATTAAGTTTCAATTAAAATTTATACAGAAAATGACTCGCCACACCCACAAGTTCTACTAGCATTTGGGTTTTTAAACACAAAGCCTTTTCCGTTTAAGCCTCCTGTATATTCTAATTCAGTTCCAACTAAGTATAAAAAACTTTTTCTATCAACTACAATTTTAATTCCTTTATCTTCAAATTCTTGATCGCCCTCTTTCTTCACAGTATCAAATTCTAGTTTATACGAAAGTCCTGAACATCCACCACCTTCTACACCTACTCTAATAAATGCACCTTCTGGATGTTTTTCTTCTTTTATTAATGCAAGCGCATGATTTTTAGCATTTTCACTTACTGTAATCATAACTATTTGTTTATTAAGTATTTACATATTAATCTTAATTAGATTAATTCTAATTTTAATGCAAATATACCTTTTTTATGGTATATAATGTAAAAATTAACATTTTATACCGCTTTGATTTAATAACTAGCCCTATAATTAGAACCAGGTTTTCTTGGAGGCAGCATTACCATTGTAAAATTATAAAATAGCTTTTGGCAATTTTATAATTACAATTGGTATAACTTAATTTTTCAGTTTAAAATAAATTTTACTATTTAAAAATTAAACATCTATTTTATTAACAATTAACTGCGAATAAACAGACTAATATCTAAAATCTAAATAATAGTAATGGCTTATCTTTATTTTTTAAAATGAAGCAACTTACAGTACTTATACTATTATTTATTGTTCAACTAAAATTTGTTGGACAAACCTCAGACTCTTTGTTTATTTATTATTATGAAAGTAAACCGTTTGCGTATAAAGATGGCGAGGCTTATAAGGGTATTGAATTTGATATTTTAAACGAATATTTAAATTGGCTTAAAACCACTAAAAAAATAAACTATCAATTAATTTATAAAGGTTATTCTACATATTCTGAATTTTATAATGATGTTAAAGCTTCTAAGAAAAATAGTATTGGAATAGGCTCTGTTTCTAACACTACGGAAAGAAAAAAAGAAATAGAATTTACAGAAGGTTATATGAAAAATTTAGCGTTTTGTGTAACAAATGGGAATGCGCCTGATGTTAAAACTAAAGCTAAAGATGATGTAATTAAAGTTTTAGGCGCAATGACCGCTTTAACGCTTACAAACACAATATTAGAAAGCCATTGTAAAGATTTAAAAAAACAATTTATAACTGATTTAAAAATTAAATACATCTCTAGTTGTAGTGATATACTTACAGAAATTTCAAAAAATATTTTAAATTTTGGTTATGTTGATGCCGTTGAGTTTTGGTTTTATCTTAAAGCAAACCCAGGTAAGTTTTTAAAAATGCAACGCGTTTTAAGTCAATCTAAAGATCAATTAGCTCACATTATTCCAAAGGGGAGTAAACATAAAGTATTGTATGCAGAATTTTTTAATACATTTAAAACCACTAAAAATTACAGGGTAATTCTTGAAAAATATGTTGGTGGATACATGGCTCAAAATCTTGCCATTAATTAAACCCAGATTTTGCAATAGGGTTAGTAATGAGACATAAAACAGCAATAAAACAATGGTTTTGCGAGTGAAACATAGTTGTTATACCGCTCATAAATAATAATTAGTCCAATAAATAGGGCTGATTTTTCTTAGTGGCGGCATTACCATTGTAAAATTATAAAATAGCTTTGGGCTATTTTATAATTACAATTGGTATAACTATGGTGAACGAGAAAAAGCTGCTAAGCTTTTGATTTTGCAGATGTTTTGTGTCGGAATAGAAGGTCTATTACAAATTCAGGGTTAAAGTGTTATAACTGTATAAGTTATACACGTATTCTATAATGTAATTAAGTTTTTTAAATTTGTAACTAATAATTATAACTATTTAATGCTTGCCGTAGATAATACACTTATAAGTGAAAAAATACTTGAAAATAAATTTGTATGCGATTTAAATGCATGTAAAGGCGAATGTTGTGTAGCTGGGGATAGTGGGGCTCCTTTAGAAAAAGAAGAATTACCAATTTTAGATTCTGTTTTAGAAAAAGTAAAACCTTACATGGTTAAAGCCGGTATTAAAGCCATTGAAAAAAATGGTGCTTACGTAATTGATGGTGATGGAGATTACACAACCACTTTAGTTAGCGAAGGTGCAGAATGTGCTTTTGTTTTTTTTGATGAAAATAAAATAGCTAAATGTTCAATAGAACAGGCTTACCGCGAAGGGAAAATAAACTGGCAAAAACCAATTAGTTGTCATTTATACCCTATAAGAATTAGTAACCTTAAAAATTTTACTGCTTTAAACTACCACCATTGGAAAGTTTGCAAACCGGCCTGCGAATGTGGTAAAAAATTAGATGTACCTGTTTACAAATTTTTAAAAGAACCTTTAATAAGAAAATTTGGAGAAAAATGGTATAAAACACTTGTACAAAGTGCAGAGATTTATTTAAAAAAATAAAAATGAAAAAAATACTTATAACAGGTAGTAATGGTTTACTTGGGCAAAAATTGGTTTATAAATTAAAAAATAAATCTAATATTACTTGTATAGCAACAGCCCGAGGAGAAAATAGATTGGTAAATAAAGAAGGTTATAGTTATACAACTTTAGACATAACAAATAAAAAAAATGTAGAAGATGTGTTTACTAAATTTTTACCTGATGTTGTTATAAATACCGCTGCAATGACAAATGTTGACGCTTGCGAAACTGATAAAGAAAATTGTTGGGCTATGAATGTAACAGCCGTTGAGTATCAGGTTAACGTATTAGAAGCATTACAAAATAAAAACACCAATTATAAACCTCAATTTATACATTTAAGTACAGATTTTATTTTTGATGGCACACATGGGCCTATTGATGAAAATGAAAAACCAAATCCTTTAAGTTACTATGCAGAAAGTAAATTAGCAGCAGAAGTAATTGTACAAAAAAGCAATTTACATTGGGCTATTGCACGTACTGTTTTAGTGTATGGCATTGTTGATAACATGAGCAGAAGCAATATTGTTTTATGGGTAAAACAAAATTTAGAACAAGGTAAAACAATAAACGTTGTTGATGATCAATTTAGAACTCCTACTTTAGCTGAAGATTTAGCTGATGGTTGTATTTTAATTGCTGATAAAAAAGCTAAAGGTATTTATAACCTAAGCGGAAAAGATTTTTGTAGCATTTTAGAATTAGCACATATTGTAGCTGATTATTATAAACTTGATAAAAATTTAATTAAACCAAGTAAAAGCGCAGATATTAAACAACCTGCAAAACGCCCACCAATTACAGGCTTTATAATTGATAAAGCAATAAAAGACCTAGGTTACAACCCTCACTCATTTGTAGAAGGGATACAGTTATTAGAAAAACAAATTAAAAATATAAGCTCATAGTTTACAATTTTGAGTTAATATCTTTAAATAATAAGCATTAGTTGTTAAACTCTATTCACTTACCTTTATAAGATAGTGACAAACCCATTAAAAAAATTAGCAGGGCAAACGGTTGTTTATGGTATTGGTAGTATTTTACCAAGAATTATTAATTATTTATTTTCTTTAGTTTTAACTTATATATTTAAAACCCCTTCTGATTTAGCTTCAAACACTGAGTTTTATGCTTATATAAGTTTTGTAAATATAATTTTTACTTATGGTTTTGAAACAGCGTTTTTTAATTTTTCTAATAAATTAAATGATAAAGAAAAAGTTTATTCTACTGCATTAATTTCTTTATTGGTAAGTTCTTTAGTTTTTACACTTGTAACTATTTTATTTAAAAACAATTTAGCAAATGTAATTGGATATCCAAACAATAGCGAATATGTTACTTGGTGTATTTTAATTGTAGCAACCGATACGTTAATGGCTTTACCATTTGCTAAATACAGATTAAACAATCAAGCTAAACTATTTGCAGGCCTTAAACTGTTAAATGTTTTTATTTATTTAATTATATCAAGTTTTTATTTGGTTTTTTGTAAAAACGCCTATGAAAACAATGAAACAAATTTTTATAGCACAATGTACAACCCAATTATTGGTGTTGGTTATGCCTTTTTAGCGCAATTAATAGCCAATTTAATTTGTATTATTTTTATGTATAAAAGTTTTATAATTAAATATGTTTTTGATGTTACTATTTGGAAACAATTAATTAACTATAGCTGGCCTTTACTAATATTGGGTTTAGCTGGTATGACTAATGAAACATTTGACAGAATTATTTTAAAAAAATTATTACCAGCAGATATTGGTCAAACTGAGCTTGGCATATACGGCGCATGTTATAAAATTTCAATATAAAAGACCATTTTTATTCAAGCTTTTAAATATGCCGCAGAACCCTTTTTCTTCAACACTTCAAACAATAGAAACTCTAAACTGCTAAATGCAATTGTAATGAAATACTTTGTAATATTTTGTTTATTCTTGTTTTTAGTAACTATGATGAATATTGATATTGTTATAAAAATGATTTCAGAACAATATAGGGTTGGGGTTGGTGTTGCACCTATATTATTAATGGCCAATTTATGCTTAGGTGTTTTTTTAAATTTATCAATTTGTTATAAACTTACTAACCAAACAAAATTTGGCGCAGTTATTACAATAATTGGCGCAATAATTACACTTGTAATTAATTTTATTTTTGTACCAAAGTACAGTTACATGGCAAGCGCTTGGGCAACTTTAATTTCTTATGCCAGCATGATGGTGTTTTCGTATTTCCTTGGTAAAAAATATTACCCTATAAAATATAATTTACGTTCTATATTTTTGTTTTTTGGGTTAACACTACTACTCTATTTTGTTTCTTTTTTATGGAGTGATTTACAACCTAAACTGCTTAAATTAATTATAAACAATTTATTAGTGTTATTTTATTTATTTACTTTTTATAAATTAGAGTTTAAAAATTTACTAAAATTAAAAAACAATGTTATCAATTAAAGTTATTAATAAAGGAAAACATGAACTGCCTAAATATGAAACAAACTTATCAGCAGGATTAGATTTAAAAGCTAATATAAACAGTTCAATTATTTTAAAACCACTTCAAAGGGAACTTATACCAACAGGCTTATTTATTGAACTTCCTGCTGGTTTTGAAGCTCAAATAAGACCAAGAAGCGGATTAGCCTTTAAACACGGCATTACAGTGTTAAACTCACCAGGTACAATAGATGCAGATTACAGAGGAGAAATAAAAGTTTTATTAATTAATTTAAGTGATATTAATTTCGAAATTAGTGATGGTGAAAGAATTGCTCAAATGGTAATTGCTAAGCATGAACAAACCGTTTGGATTGAAGTTGATTCTATAAATCAAACCTCTCGTGGTGAAGGTGGTTTTGGAAGTACAGGAAAATAAATTTCATAAAATAAAAAGCCGAATTACTTCGGCTTAATTTTTTATTTTATTGTATTTAAAACATCTTCGTTTACTTTTACCTTATATTTATTTTTAAGGTAACTAATCCACTCTGTTTCCAAATAATTTTGATAATCTGCGGTAACTAAGCCTCTACACTCGCCAAGTGTTTTAGGCGTTTTAGGAGATATTTTATTTACAACAATTACCATTATTTTTTTATCGGAATCATTAATGCTGTTTTTTTCAGCAATACCTTGTTTCCAATTTGCATCTACATATTTATTTTCGCCTTTTAAGTAAGTTACATTTTCAATGCTTAAATTTAATTGAGATGATTTATTTATAAATTCTAAAATTTCTTTTTCTGGTTTATTAGCTTTTAGCTGTTTTCTAACTTCGTTTGCAATTTTTTCGTTTAAACATTTATACGTTGTAACATCAGCCCTTTCATCCCACAAATAATTATTTTTATTTTTATTATAATATTCATTTAAACCTAACGAATCGCGTACGGCTTTACTCCAAACTTTTTGATCTGTTAAATCAAATAATAAAATACCATCTCTGTATTCGCGTAATAAATTTTTATACTCAATATATTTTTTGTCTAGCTGACTATCTTCGTATTTCACAACTTCTTCATTTACCCAATTTGGATACATACTTTTCATTAATTCAACCACATCAGTTGGGCTTCTAAATGTCATTTGAGATTCTAGATATTTAGCATAATCCATTTGCGTGTAAGATTTATTAGCAAGATTAAATATTTCTTTATTTCCTAATTTTTTAGCATTATCTGCTTTCCAAGTAGATTTAAGATATGTTGAATCTATAACTTTAGCTAATTCATCTCTGTTTTTTAAATTTTCTTTAAAGCCATTTTCTTTTTTAACTTTAGCTATTAAAGCTGTTCGTCCCATTTGGCTACGCGAATCACGACTAACGCGCGTTTTTAATTCAGCTTTAATTTCATCAAACGGAGGTACAGTTTTTAAACTTATACGTTTAATAATATGGTAACCATAAGGCGATTCTACAATTTGTGAATATTCTCCATCTTTATTTATAGCAAAAGCGGCATCTTCAAACTCTTTAGGTAAGCGGCCACTTTTAAATGGTTGTAATAAACCTCCTTTATCTTTGGTTTGTGTATCATCACTGAATTGACGGGCTAAATCTTCAAAATTAGCTCCGCTTTTTAATTTTGAATAAAGTTCATCTATTTTTTTGCGAGCATTATTTTTTTCATCGGGTGTGCTTTCTTTAGTAAACTTAGCCATAATGTGTTCTGCTGTAATTTCGCCACGAGCAGCGCGTTTATCATAAACTTTTAAAATATGGTATCCAAATTTAGTTTTAATAATATCACTTACATCTCCTACTTTTGTATTAAATGCAGCGTTTTCAAAAGGGTAAACCATATCTAAGGCTGAAAAATAATTTAAATCGCCTTTATTATCAACTACGCTAGGGTCATCACTTGTTTTTAATGCTAAATCTTGAAATTTATCTTTACCTGCAGCGTTATAATTATCAGCTAAATGTTTAACACTATTAAATTTTTGTTTATAAACTGCGCTATCTTTTCTTTTTAGAGCATAAAAAACATCGGTAGAATTTTTTAATATTTTTTCGTAGTTAGAAATTTCTGTAGCTGTAGGCATTGTTCCTAAAATAGTTTTTCGAACTAATAAAGCACGTGTATAGGCTTCCATAGTATCTTTAGGTAATGCTGTTTCTGTTAATCTAATAAGTATATGGCTCGCTCTAACTTCAGTTTTTAAGCGATCGTATGCTTCGTGTAATAAATTATCGTTTGTGTTTTTATCGGTTAAATAAGGAGCGGCTAATTGTCTTCTATAACCACTTAATTCATTTTTAAACGAAGTTAAAGTATCTAAGCCTAAACTTTCAGCTTCAAAAACTTTGCTTTTAAATAGAGAGAATAAATCAACATATTCTTTTACTGATTTATTATTATTTTGAACATCTTTACCACTATTTTTTTTGTAAACGGCTTCAAATTCTGATTTAAAAACAGGTTTTCCGTTTATTTCCATTACAATTGGATCTTGTGCGTTTACAGTTAAAAATGCTAATGCTAGGGCTAATGAAATTGAAATTTTGTTCATTTGATTTAAAAATTAAGTGTACAAATTTATATTATTTTATTTTTTAAAAATTACTATATTATTATTTATTGTTTTTAAAAAGCTCATCTAATTTATTATCTAGTTCTTGACCTCTTAAGTTTTTACCTACAATTACGCCGTTTTTATCAACTAAAATACTAGCTGGTATTCCTTGTATGCTATACATTTTACCAACTTCGTTACCCCATCCTTTCAAATCACTTACATGTTGCCATGTTAAATTATCTTGTTGTACAGCATTTATCCAAGCATTTTTATCCGAATCAAAAGAAACACCTAAAACTGTAAAGCCTTTGTCTTTATATTTATTAAAAGCCGCTACCACATTTGGGTTTTCCATGCGACAAGGGCGACACCAACTTGCCCAAAAATCAACCAGAACCACTTTACCTTTATAATCGCTTAATTTAACTGCTTTTCCTTCGGCAGTATTTTGGCTAAAATCTGTAGCAGGAAAACCAACCATTGTACCTTTTACTGCATCTACTCTTTTGGTTGCTAATTTAATAAATTTGGTATCTGCAATACTTTTATCAATATAGCTTAAGCTTTCATTTACTACTTCAAATGGTATGTTTGGATTATTAAAATCATTATAAATTATAAAACCACTAACAGCGCTTTTATTGTGTGTTTTAATAAACTCTTTTAATTTGCCTATAAATTGATTATTTAACTCGCCATAAGATTGTTGTATGCCCTGAGCCGTTTTAAAGTCGCCTGCTTGTTGTGCATTATTAAAATCAGCCTGCATTTGTTGTTGCTTTAAAACAAATGAATTAACTAAAGCTCGGTATTCAATATAATCTTTTTGAGTTTGCCCTGCTGTTATTGTTGAAAAAGGTAACGAATCTGCTTTTAAAATAGCTTTTACTGAACCTGCGTCAACAAAAAATGGAATGTTAGGTTGAGCATTAATATCGCTATTAGTTGTAAACCAATACATGTTTGGATCTATACTTTTAAAAGATTTTGAAAATTTTCCGTTAACTACTTTTATTGAATCTGTATGGTTTATTTCATCCCACTTATGATGAATATAAATGTATGGTTTAGTATAATTTTTAATTTCGCCATCTACCTTAAAATTAAAGCCAGCATTTTTTTTAGTTTGTGCAAAACCAATTAAGGTAATGCTTGTTAAAATTGTAAATAAAGTTTGTTTTAGCATAGTTTTAGCTTAACAACAAATATACCAAAAGCCCTACTTTTAAACTTTAAGTTTAGCTTTTTTAACAATTAAATTAGGTTTTAGAAAAATTTACTCGAAAGAAAATATAAAAGTAATGGTGCCTTTTTGTTCTTCAAATTTACCATCAACATTAAATTTAACGGCTAAAGCGGCTTGTTTAGCTTTATTTTTTAACAGCGCACTACTTGTGGTTGTTCCTCTTCCATTAGGATTAGCATCAATAACTTTTCCTTCACTATCAACTACAATTTCAACCACTACTTTTCCTTCTTCATTAATATCACTTGGTAATTTTGGAGGATTGATGACAGCTCTTCCTTTTAAATCAATTCCAAATTTACCACCGCCAAAACCTGGACCTTTACCTGGGCCTGTACCATCGCCATCACCCGTTCCATTTCCTTTGTCATTGCCATCACCGGTACCTCCATTTCCGTTTTTAAAAGGATTACCATCTGGTGCTCCATTTTGCCCTGAAGTATTATTATCTCCTATTCCTGTACCATTTTTTCCGTTTAGTTTTTTAAATTTTTCAGCTAATTTTTCAGCTTCGGTTAAAGGTTTTGGTTGTTCTTTAACTGGTTTAATAATAACAACATCATTTTTTGTATCAAGTTTAGTTTCGTTGTTTTTATTTATTTTAATTTCAACATCGCTATTGGGGTCTTCAATACTGTTTTCGGTATTAACAGGCTCTTCTTGTGCAACAACATCAGTTACTTTTCCAATTGCACCATATTCAATATCGCCACTTCCGGCATCAATCATACCTAAAGCCATTTCGGTGCCACTCCCACCACCATTATCTGGAAAGGGTGGATTGGGTGTAATTAAATTAAAAAAAATTAGAAAAAGTAAAAGCAGTACAAAAATACTTACTGATAGTGTACCAGCAATAGTTTTGTTTTTAATATCCTCTGTTTTACTTAATTGCATTATTTATTTGGAGCGGTAGCTAATACTGGTTTAACTTTTAATTTCATGCTAAGTGTCATTACATCTGCAATTACTTGAATTGGTAAATCTCTATCTAAATGCATAAATAAAATAGGTTCGATTTGTTTAGATGAATAATTGCTAATTTCTGTTTCTAAATTTGCTTCTGCAATTTCTTTATTGTTGATGTAAAATTTTTTATCTTTAGTAACGGCTAGGTGAATAGGTTTATTGTCTTTACTTTCGATAGTGTTTTTAGTTGTACTTTTTGCCAAATTTATTTTTATTGAATTTGGACTAACCATTGTTGAAAGGATTAAAAAGAACAACAATAAAAAAAACATGATGTCGTTTAATGAATCTGTGCTTACTTCAGCCTCTCTATGTTTTTTACGTAATCCCATTTCTTAAAATTATTTAGAAGGTTCGTTTAACATATCCAAAAACTCAATTTGAGTGTTTTCCATACGATGTGCTAATTTATCTAGTCTTGAATTTACCCAATGATATCCGATAAATGCAATAACCCCAACCACTAAACCTCCGGAACTTGAGATCATTTTTTGATATAAACCGGTTGAAATAACACCAATTTCAACTGTATTAGCCAAAGCGATGTCATAAAATATTTTAATAACACCAAAAATTGTCCCGATAAATCCAAACATAGGGGCAATTCTACCCATGATGTTTAATATGCCAACGCCTTTCTCTAATTTAGAAATTTCGTAAGCACCGCTTTTATTCAAGGCCTCCCTAATTTCCTCAATTGGCTGACCTATTCGAGAGATACCTTGTTCTAACATTGTTGCTTCAGGTGTATTGTTACTTTTACAAAGCGCTCTGGCATTGGCAATATTTCCGCTATGAATCATGTCTTTAAGGTTATTAACTAAACCCGGATTTTTTCGACTAGCCTTACCAATCGTTAATAAACGTTCAACTAAAATATAAATTGTAACCAAAAGCATTAAAGCCAATGGTATAAGAATTGGTCCCCCATTCATGACCATTTTGAAAAGAGATATTTTTGTTTCAGTGATTTCATTACCAGCCGGCACACTCTGAATTCCTGTAACTGCAGGCGAATTGGCTAACGAATCAACGCCGGTTACGGCTGCCGTGCTTATTTGTAATATAAAATTTAACATACAATGAATTGTTTTACGAAATTATTTTAAAAATTGCAGGTAAATTTTAATTACATAAATGGTTTTACACAGTTGATTGTTTATTATAATTAATAATTACTAAAATGGTTACAAAAAAAAGCCCCCGATTTAATTGGGGGCTTTTTGTTAAGGTTTAATTTTTGTGATTTTAAATTCTGTTCTTCGGTTTTGAGCGTGAACATCTTCACCGCAAGCAGGTTTAACTTTACCTTCACATTTACAATCATTAACTAATCTGCTTTCGCCATAACCTTTACCCGAAATACGTGTTTTAGGTATACCTTTTGAAACGATGTATGCAGCACTTGATTTAGCACGTTTATCAGATAATGATAAATTACTTGCTGCACTACCTCTACAATCAGTATGTGAACCTAACTCAATATTAATATTAGGATTTTGTTTCATTAATTCCACAATTTTATTTAATTCAATTGCTGCATCTGGTCTAATTGTATATTTACCTAAATCAAAATAAATTGGTCTTAAATCTATCATTTTACCTAAATCTGCCCCTAATTTAATTTTATACATTTTAGTATTTAAATAATCGTGTAATAACACATATCCTTCTTTTTTAATAGTTATATCAACAGGTTGAATTTTTGTTATATATCCTTCTTTTTCCATTTTAATTATGTAGGATAAATCATCACCAACTTTTTTATCTTTATAGATGTGTCTAAAATCTCCTTCTTTATTAGTTGTAAAACTCATAAAAATTTGTTTTGTAAAGGCATCTGTAATCGTAACTTTAACTCCTTCAATCGGCGATAAATCATCAGCATCAGCAATTAAACCAAGTAAGCCAATAATTTTTTTCTCTAATAAAACTTCTTTTTTCTTACCTGCTAAAGAGCTAATATCTTCTTCTTTTAAAATTCCTACGTTTTCTTTATACCCATCTTTAGTTGATTTTAATTTATAACCTTTACCAGGTATTACATTAAATTTAATTTCGCCTTTATCGTTTGTTTTCCCTTCGTAAGCAGGTTTACCTGTTTCGTCAATTAATGCAACATTAGCATTAGCTAATATTTCTTTACTTTCTTTATCTAAAACAAGTAAATCAATTGATGCAGAAATTATTGGTCGTTTACAAACAAAACCATAAATATCATCTTTTGTGTTTTTGTTTCTGTTTGTTGAAAAATAACCTGTAGTAGAGCTTGTTGCAAAAAATCCAAAATCATCAAATGGAGAATTTAAAGGATAACCTAAATTTTGAGCTTCAAAAAAATCATCAGATCCTGTTACAGTATAGTAAACATCAAGACCGCCTAAACCTACTTTTCCATCGCTCGCGAAAAATAAAATTTCATCTTCAAATAACATTGGAAATGCTTCACGTCCCTCGCTATTAACTGTTTGGCCAAGGTTTTTAGGTTTTGACCAATTTCCATTTTCTAATGTAGTTTCCCAAATATCTAAAGAGCCATATGTGCCGGGCATATCACTCGAAAAGTATAACGTTTTGCCATCACTGCTTAACGTAGGATGTTCACATGAATACTCATCGCTATTGAACGGAAATTCTACCCAATCTGTCCATTTTTCACCTTCTTTTTTACGAGAATAAATTTTGATATTTACTTTATTATCTTTTCCTTTTTTTAATTTTTTATCTGTGTAATTATTTCTTGAAATAAATTGTGTATTACCATCTTTTGAAAAGCATAAGGGCCCTTCGTGGTATTTAGTTTTCATTCCATCACTTGCGCCAAGTTCGTTTTTAACAGATCCACCATCAATAAATCCTTTATATACATCTAAAAAATAAGAATTATCCCAACCATATCTTCTTCCAGAAAATGAAGTGTTTCTTCTTGAAGAAATAAAAAATAACTCATTTTTTAAAACAAATGGGCTGAAATCATTTTCGTCAGAATTTATATCTAAGCGATTTAAGGTGTAATTACTAGAATCTTTTTTTAATTCTTCTAAATTTAATTTTTTAGCGTTAATGTTATCTCTAATTAACTTATACTCATTGTTATTTATTTTAGCAAAAACTTCGTTTGCTTTATTATAGTTTGAATTATATTTTAATACTTGATAGTAGTTATATAAATCTTTATCTGTCATGCCTGAAGAGGCATAAGCTTTATCGTAATAAATTTGGGCTTTGCGATAATCGCCAATCATTAAATTACTTTCGCCAGCTCTTACATGATACTTAATTTTTGCATGTTTACCGCGTGATAATTCCTCATACATTTCTCCTGCAGAGGCAAATTCTAAATTATCAAAGCGTTTATCGGCAATTTTTTCTTTAACAGATTGTGCTTTTGTAAAAATTACACTGAAAATAGATAGTATTAAAATAATTTTTTTCATTGCTTAAATTATAAAGTATTAAAAATAACGCGGAGATTTTAAAGCTTTGCTTTTTTTCAAAAAATCAAATCCAAGCATAATTTCATGAGAGCTTGGGTTATATTGTTTCATGCTTGTTAATGCAAAATCATACGCATAGCCAATATGAAATTGTGGAGTTATATTGTAAACCACATTTGCGCCTACCGCTGATCCATAACGATACAATAAACCAAACCAAATCATTTTGTTGTATAAAACAGAAAGGTTACCATCAACAGACAATGGTGCGTTTGGTGTAAATTTAATAGCAGCACCAGGTTTTAAATCCCATAAACTATTTAATTTAACAACAAAACCTGTTATTAAATAAGCATGAACAGCCTGTGT
Organism: uncultured Akkermansia sp.; assembly: GCA_964487105.1. Classification (GTDB taxonomy): domain Bacteria; phylum Bacteroidota; class Bacteroidia; order B-17B0; family Aurantibacillaceae; genus Aurantibacillus. The sequence continues at coordinate 657 of CAZAPH010000070.1, read as the reverse complement.
TGAATTTGCAAAATTAGGGTCTGTTGTAAGTTTATTTGCTAACATTTTAGGTACTGTAATTCCTACAAAATGTTTTTTACCATAATAATATACACCAGCTCCAACGTTAAATGCATTAGTACTAAAGTTTGTATTGTTAGTTACTAAAGGATCTGTAGCATCGTTAATTTTAACATTTGTAAAATTGTTACGAATTAAATCAGCCCCTGCTCTAATCCCAAAACACAATCTGTCGTTTTTACTATTTAATTTTAAACGATAAGCAAAATCACCAAATATTGCACTTTTGTTAGTTGGACCAATTTGGTCATTTACAGCGTTTAAACCTACACCTATTGATTCGTTTACTAATGGTGTATGAATTGTAAACATAGTTGAAACCGGAGCACCTTTCCAACCACTCCATTGGTTACGGTAATTAGCAACTGCACTCAATGCATCTCTACTTCCTGCGTAAGCTGGGTTTAAAACAGATCCATTAAACATATAAAATGAATTTTGGATTTCTTGTTGCGCTGAACCAGTATTTATTACAAGCATAATGCAGCTTATAATTGTTACTATTTTTAGTTTATTTTTCATCTTTAATTTTTTAAATTAAATTAATACTGTAATTGAACATAACCTTTCATAGGTTTAATATCATCAACTTTTAAA
>CAZAPH010000069.1:0-14998 GCA_964487105.1 uncultured Akkermansia sp. | reverse complement strand
GATTTTCAGTCCTTTGCTCTACCAACTGAGCTAAGGTACCAGCTCATTAATTGAGTTTGCAAAAATAATGCTTTTTATTTAATTGCAAAACAAAAATCTTAATTATCTTTAAAAAAAATACTTTTTCCTATCAAAATAAAATGAATTTGGTTATTGATTGTGGAAACACACGAGTAAAGTACGGCGTTTTTGAAAATAATAAACTTATTGAGTTTGGAATTATTTCAGAAGATTTTACTTTAATTTTTAGTAGATTTAAAACCATAACTAAAGTTATAATAGCATCTGTTACCAACCATCATACTATTATCCAATCGTTAATTCCTAAAACCATACCTGTAATTTTATTTTCCAATAAATTAAAAATTCCGATACAAAATTTTTATCAAAGTGCTCAAACTCTAGGTTCTGATAGGTTAGCTGCGTCTATTGGTAGTTATACGTTATTTCCAAATAATAATGTATTAACAATTGATGCAGGTACTTGTATAAAATACAATTTCACAAATAATTTAAATCAATACATTGGTGGTGCAATAAGTCCTGGGTTAACTATGCGTTTAAAAGCTTTAAATCACTATACACATGGTTTACCCTTAGTAACTTTTGATGAAAATTATGAAAATTTAACGGGTACAACTACTCAAAGTTCTATTTTAAGTGGCACTCAAATAGCTGCTGTTTGTGAGGTAGAATCGATGATTGAGAGGTATATGAGTTTATATCCTAATTTAAAAATAGTATTTACAGGTGGAGATGCTAATTATTTGTGTAAACTACTTAAAAACCGTTTCTTTGCAGACGAACATTTAATTATAAAAGGATTAAATGCAATACTTAATTATCAATAAATTGAAAAATTATTTTTTAATACTTTTTTTTCTAACTAATAGTTTAATTTTCTCTCAAACTAATACTTTTAGTCCATATTCGCGTTATGGAATTGGAGAATTAAATCAAACAAATTTTGCTCATGTAAATGGAATGGGTGGCGCAAATGTTGCTTTACGGTTTGACACAACCGCGCCATTATTTATAAATGTAGGCAACCCAGCTAGTTATGCATTAATTAGATTAACCTCATTAGAGGTTGGAGCAAACGGGTTTTATGGAATGTATAAAAATTCAAGTACTGCTTTATCTAAATACTCGCTTAATTTTGCATATGGAACGCTTGGGTTTCCTATTGCAAAAAATGGAGGAGCTTGTATTGGTATAATGCCATTTTCAAGTGTTGGATATGATACAGAATCAACCTCTAACTACACTGGTATTGGAGATGTTAAAACCATTTATAATGGAAATGGCGGATTAAATAAAGCTTTTATAGGTTATGGTGTTTCTCCTTTTAATAAAAGATTACGTAATTTTAGAAAACACGCCTATAAACATGATACTTTAATTTATAGTAAATCACAATATAAAACACGCTATTTTATAAGCAAAATGCTTAATGATTTTACAATCGGTTTTAATGTAAATTATTTATTTGGAAATATTCAACATAACACTAATGTAATTTACCCTAATTCGTTACTTTATTTAAATACAAAGCGAGAACAATCAATTTCTTTAGGAGATTTTACCGGAAATTTTGGTATTCAAACCGCTATAACTATAGATAGTGCTTACAGTAAATCAACTAAAAATGTAATTATTAAAAAATATTTAAGAAATTATATTTCTAACGGAGGCGATTCTAGTAAACTAAAATTTATAAAAGATAGTTTGCAAAAAGTAGTTAAAGTCCCAAAAATTCAACTCTCCGAAAAAATTAAAATTACATTAGGTTATTTTTACAGTTTAAACAATTCGTTAAACGTAAATTATAATAATTATGTATATAATTATGTTTTAGGAAGTAATGGTTTTTCAACTCCTAAAGATTCAATAATTAGTATTACAAATCAAAAAAGCAAATTAACATTACCATTAGAACAAGCATTTGGTGTTGGATTTAAAAAAGGAGAAAGAATAAACATTGTAGCAGATTTTGGAATTACAAATTGGAACAATTTTGTAATTATAGACAGTAAAACTAAGTATCAAAATAATTATAGGGTTTCAATTGGAGCAAATTATGTTCAAAATAAACAAGGTAATTATGCTGAACGGATTAATTATAGAATAGGAGGAACATATAATACAGGATTTTTAGATGTTCAAAATAGTGTGTTACCAAGCTATTTTATAAGTGCAGGTGTAGGTTTTCCTGTTGGTGTTTTTACCGAACGTTCAATGGTAAATTTATCTGTTCAATATGGTAAACTAAGCACAAATAATTCAAAACTATTTAGTGAAAATTATTTTAGAGTTCACTTAGGGTTTACATTTAGTGCACGCTGGTTTCAAAAATTCAGGTACGATTAATGTGATTAAAAATTGTTTAATATTAATTACTTTAGTATTTAGTTTGTCTTGTACAAATGATTTAAAGGATGTACAAGCATTACCAAAAAATAAATTAAGTGCCTCGCAAACAGGAGATAGTGTAACTTTAATTTATACCGATAGTACAAAAATTAAAATTATATTAAAAGCCAACCGTATGCTTTTATTTAATAAAAACGTTAAAGAACCATTTACGGTTTTGCCTAAAGGGTTTTATGTAACAATTTTTGATGAAGATGAAAAAGTTTCTTCTACCCTAAAAGGAAATTATGGCGTTAGGTTTGATGTTTCAAAAAGAATGGAAGCCAAATATGCAGTTGAGGTAATAAATAAAAATGGAGAAAAATTAGAGACAGAAAAATTAATTTGGGACGAAGCAAATAAAAAAATTTATACAGATGCTTATGTAAAAATTACAACACCTAACCAAATTATAAACGGTAAAGGTCTTGAGAGTAATCAAGATTTTACAAAATATGAAATTAAAAACATTACAGGAATTTTAAATATTAAAAATAATGAACTCTAACACACAAATTAAACTTTTTAAATTAATGGAACGGGTATGGCTCGTTGGTGTTGTATTAGGTATTGCAGGGGTTGTTTATTTTTTAATTACTAAAGATAACGATAGTGCATTGTATTTTTTTGGTTTTTTTATATTATCTTCAGTACTATATTTATTACGTAAAAAACAACGTAAGCGCCACGAATCTTATTTAGAACAAAACAAAAAACAATAATTTGTTACTACAATTCGCCAAACATTTACAAACTAATAATTGGTTTTCAAAAGAAACACCAATTTTAATTGCTGTTAGTGGCGGTATAGATTCGGTTGTGTTAGTTCATTTGTTACATCAATTAAACTATAATATAACACTTGCACATTGCAATTTTTGTTTAAGAGGTAAAGAAAGTGATGCAGATGAATTATTTTGTGTAAAATTAGCTGAAAAGTTAAACTTAAAACTATTCACTAAAAAATTTAACACAAATCAATTTGTAAAAACACAAAAACTTGGTATTCAGGAAGCTGCAAGGTTTTTACGCTATAAATGGTTTAATGAATTAATACAACAACATCAATTTAAGTTTTTACTCACGGCACATCACGCAAACGATCAAATAGAAACTTTTTTTATAAATACTATTAGAGGTACAGGTTTAAAAGGTTTAGCGGGTATTACAAACATCAAAAATGGCATTGTACGCCCTTTGTTACCCTTCACAAAAATAGAATTAATAGAATTTGCAAAAGCAAATAAAATTAAATTTAGAACTGATAAAAGTAATTTTAAGGATGATTACCTACGTAATTTTTTACGCCTTCAAATTATCCCTAAACTAAAAATTAAAGTTCCGCAGCTTGAAAAGAGAATGCTTCAAAACAACTTAATTTTACAAAGTGAGTATAATGTTTTATTTGATTTAATTGAAGAAAAAAAAATAGCGTATAAGCTTGATATAAGTACTACTACTAAAATTTCTATTAAACAATTATTATCCGAAAAACATTTAGACTTTGTAACTCATCATCTCTTCCAATCATTTAATTTAAGTGATACTCAAATCGAAAATATAATTAGTTGTATTTCTCCTAAAATAGTAACAGGTAAAAAATTTAATAGCAATACCCATAATGTTGTAATAGATAGAAGTTCTATAATAATAGAACCTAAAACTCAACAAGGTGGAGTTTTGGAAATGTTGTCAGAGAAAGAACTTCATGAAAATAAACTATTTAAAATATCTAATGTAAAACAGTTTAAAAAACCATTAAGTTCAGAACTGTTAATTGATAAAAATAAATTAATTTATCCATTAGTTATAAGAAATGCTAAAGTAGGGGATAAGTTCGTTCCTTTTGGAATGAAAGGATTTAAGTTATTGAGTGATTTTTTTAAAGATTTAAAATTAAATTTATTTGAAAAACAAAAAGCACTTTTACTAATAAATGGAAATAATGAAATTATTTGGGTTATTGGTTATAGAACTGACAACAGATATAAAATTGTAAATTGGAATACTGAAAATTTAATTAAATTAAAATATAATAGAAGATAACGATAAAATATTATTTGAAGAAAAACAATTTATGGGGCATAACCGCTTTAGCTTTGTAGTACGTATTATTTTAGCAATGTTTTGTTTTGTTGGGTATTATTGGAGCGAAAACCCTAAACCAATTCAAGTTTATTTTTTTAAAATTGGATCTTATCCCATTCAAAATTTTAGTTATTCAGGGTTAATCTTTTTTTTATCTGGTATAAGTATTCTTTTATTTTCAATTTTACTAATGTATGTTTTACATATACATACAAAAATTTTTGATAACTATATTATTTTAGATGGTTTTTGGACCGCTAGAAAAGTTAAAATAGATTTAAGTAATATTGTATCTGCTAAAAAAGGAAAATATAAAAAAAACGCATTAAGAAGGTCGGTTTATAATCTTCATAACAGCGGTATAATAAGATTTTATACTAGTGGAGTTGATTTTATAGACCTTAAAGATAATTCTGGGTTTACCTATAGAATAGGAACACAAAAACCTAATGAGTTTTTAAAAATAATAAAATCAATAAATAAAATTTAATTACTTAGTTAACGATTAATTGTTCTTTTTCAATTTCCTTATAACATAAAACTGCTGCAACTGTTGCCATTGCTGGAGCAAAAGCAATGCCAATAATTGTTCCAATAAAAGTAGGGATGTGCATTGCTAAAAAATAAAATACACCAATGCCTACTAAATAACCTCTGTTTTTTGAAGCAAGTTTAGTGCTTTGGTTAATTTTTAATTTATACCGTTCGCTGTTATAATCAAAAAAATTAAATCCTACAAAGTAGGCACTTATTAAAAATAATAAAGGAATAGTAACAATTGCCAATGGCGCAATTAGTATAGAAATAGCCATAAACAAAAAAACAAAAAAGTATTCTAAAAACATGTTTCTTAAACTTATTAATACGCCTCTGGCAATGTCAATTAAAAGTTGTTTAATTGAAAATTTAAAATAAGTATTGTGTAATTTTTCGTCAGCTTTTTCAGATAATAAAGCCAAAAACGGAGATAATACCATTAATAAAAAATACTTTACAAATGTTCCTGAAATAAATCCAAGTATAATTTTTACTATAATATTTATTATAAATGATGCTTTGCTTGATAAAAACAACCTTAACGTATCTAAAAAATTTGGATCCGTAAGTTTACTTGCATCAACTTCTAAATAGGGTTTTATTGAGTCTGCAATATAACCTGAAATAGAATATATACCATAAAAACTAAGTATTAATAAACAAATACAAACTAGTATTGGAATAAATAAAAATGGCCATAATCCTTTATCAAAAATTATGGATATACTTTTAAAGCAATAACCAAAGCCTTTAAAAAATTGGTTAAAAAAACGCATTGTTAAGTTTCTTTATTTTTTTAAGAAACCTGTAACTTTAATTTCTGTTCTACGGTTTTGTGCATGTTCATCTTCACTACAGGTACTGTTAACTTTACCTTCACAGGCACAAGAGTTAAGTAATTTATTTTCGCCGTATCCTTTACCTTTAATGCGTGTTTTTGCTATGCCTTTTGAAATTATATAACTTGCACTGCTTTTTGCACGTTTGTCTGATAATGCAAGGTTAGCACTTGCTTTACCTCTACAATCCGTATGCGAACTTAATTCTATTATTATATCAGGGTTATCTTTCATTAATTGAACTAGTTTATCTAATTCAATTGCTGCATCTGACTTAATATTCCATTTTGCTACATCAAAATAAATGTTTTCAACTTTTATTGATTTACCTATAACAATTTTTTGAGTGTAAATGTTTTTTACTATATCGCTATCAGGTTTAATTACAAATTTTTCGGTATTACTAAAATAATCTGGTCTTTTTTCAGACCCAATAAATAATGCTTTTTCTACCGGTAAATTAATTACTTTATAATCTCCTGTACTATCTGTTACTATATTTAAGTAGTTATTTCCAAACTCATCATAAATAGCAACTTTTACACCCGCTAATGGTGAATTAGTTTCCTTATCTATCACTTTACCTTTTATACTTTTTTCTGATTTTGTTTTACATGTAATTATAATTAGAGTGTCTTGTTCAGTTAATTTTTTTGTATAGTTAACAGGTTTATAATTTGCACTTTCAGCTATAAGGTTTAAATCTTTTCCTGCTTTTAATCTAATATTAAATGGGTTTAAAGTATCTGTTTTATCTTGCACATTTAAATTTAAATTAGATAATGTGAAATTCATACTAACAGGCAATTGAGTTGTAGAATCTATAAATTTTAGTTTAGCATTGTAATAAGATGGTTTATTGTTTCTGAAAAAATAAATATCATCATCGCGCATTCCATTTTTGCGATTACTGGTTAAATAACCAGTTTTAACATCTTAATTAATGTATGAGCCAAAATCATCAAATTGTGTATTAATTGTTGCGCCTAAATTTTCTGGTTCTGTATATTCTTTTTTAATTGGGTTAAAATCCGAATAAAATAAATCTAAACCACCTAATCCAGGCAATACATCGCTAGCAAAATAAAGACCATCTTCAGTAGTTAAATTAGGGAAAAGTTCATTTCCACTTGTGTTTATTTTATCTCCTAAATTAATTGGTTTTCCCCAAGTTTCGTTTTGTTTTTCGCAGTAGTATAAATCATAACCTCCAAAACCTCCAGGCATATCGCTCGAAAAATATAATCTATTTCCTTTTTTGTTTATAGCAGGATGCATACAATCGTAAGCCATACTGTTATGTTGAAAAGGCATTATTTCAGGATGTACATCTCCAAATTTGTTTAGTTTTGAAGTAAATATCTGCATCCTTATTGTTCCATTTTTAAGTTTTTTATTTTCTTTTTTAGATGCTGATTTAGTAAAATAAATTACAGAATCGTTACTCGTAAATGATAATGGCCCATGGTTTAATTTACTTTGTATTTGTTTATTATAATCTTTTGATGAAGAAAATGTTATACTATCTATTTTATCTGCTTGTTTTATAACAAAATAGGTGCTTGTAAACCAAGAACTGAAAAATTTAACAAAACCGCTTGTTTTTTTCTCGGTTAAATAAACCATTTTATTTAAATAAAATGCAGGGGCAAAATCCGGTTTTAAAGTATTTAAGTTTTTTAAAGGTATAACCTTTGTTAAAGCAGAGTCTTCATAAAACTGAAAATTTTCGTATGCTTTAGCCCAATTAGCAGCTTCTTTATTTGAACTGTTTTTTAATGAAATAAATATTTTCTTTGCATCTTCAATTCTATAATTAGCCAATAAACATTTACCATAAAATAACTTATCAACATCAGTGGCTTGCGCATTATCAATTACGTTTGGCCAATGGTCTATAGCTTTGTTTTGAATGTTTAAGTAATTATAACACAAGGCCGCTTGTTTTGAGGCATAATAATCTTTAGGGTTTTTACTAAGATAATTTTCATACTCAGATGCTGCACTTTCAAAATCATTAATGATAAATAGTTTATCTGCCTTAATAAGTTTAGGGTTAGTTTGAGCCTTTGTAAATACTGATAAAATTAGTAGTATTACTATTGGGATAAATTTAGAGTTAAGCATATTAATTGTTAATAACCTGTTAATTACTAATCGGCTAAGTTAAGTATTTTTTAGCTTTAAACATACATTTTGTCTAAATTATCTATATAATATTTTAATTTATTGTTGTTTTTTAGCGATTAAGCTAAATTACTGTAACCAGCTTAACTATTTAATTTTATCTGCGTAAAAATAATTATAACACTAAAACTAAATAAAAAATGAAAACAATTAACCCTTTTAAAACAATTAGCCATGAAAACAGTAATTTACTTATTAATTGTGTTTGGCTTTGGGGCACAAGTGCTTTCCGTTGCACAAACAAAAAATCTCACCAATTCTTCTGTAAAATCTTTTAGTATTTCCAGTTTTTGGAAAAATTATGCTGACGAATTAAAACTCAATTCAACCGAAAAACAAGAGTTTTTTAAATCTCATCAATCATCTAGTCAGCCTTCTAGTCCAGTTTCATTTAAAGCATTTAAAAACAATTACAATCCTCAAAATCTTTCAGCTGCAAGTTGTGTAAATATTGATTTTGAGAGCGGAAACCTTTCAGGGTGGACAACAAGTTCTGGCTTTCATCCAATATTTAATCCATTAGGTTGTTGCCCAAATATAGGGGGGCAGCAAACTGTTGTAAGTGGAGGTATTGATGCTGCGGGTGGTTTTCAACGTGTAGCACCTGGAGGTAATTTTTCTTTATTACTTGGTAACAATCAAACAGGTGGAAAGGCTGATAGAATTGAGCAAACGTTTTTAGTAAACTCTACTAATGCTAATTTTACATACCGATATGCTGTTGTTTTTGAAGACCCAGGGCATACAACAGCCCAACAACCATCATTTCAAATTGAAATGTTAGATAGTACAGGATCTCAAATTCCTTGTACATTTTATAATGTTGCTGCTGGCGCTAATATTCAAGGATTTCAAAATTCAGCTACTCAAAATGGGGTTATATTTAAACCATGGACAAATGTAGCTGTTGATTTAACAAACTACATAGGTCAAAATGTAACAATAAGATTTACTACTTACGATTGTGCCTTAGGTGGACATTTTGGTTACGCATACATAGATGGAATTTGCGCTGCTTTTGTAAAAGGTGGTACTGATACTGTTTGTGTTGGCGTAAATAAAAATTTTTGTGCTCCAAATGGTTTTATGAACTACACTTGGCAAGGGCCAAACACAACAAACGTAAGTGGACAATGTTTTAATGCAACAACTGCAGGGGTTTACACTTGTCAAACACAATTAGTAACAGGTTGTACTGGCCCAGAGTTTACTTATACATTGGTTAATTACCCTCAACCTTTTGCTTCATTTACATACTCAACTGCTAATGCATGTTCATTAAATTATTCTGTTACAAATACAAGTTCAATTTCAACAGGTGGTATAAATTATATATGGAATATGAATTCAATAAATAATAGTTTAATAAACCCCATATTTAATTTTACAACAATTGGTAATCATCAAATTGAACTTATAGCAACTACGCCTTATGGCTGTTCTGATACCAATAATGTTACAGTTAATATTTCGCCTTTACCTAACCCTAATTTTTTAGTAAATAATAGTTGTTTAAATTCTACAACCCAGTTTACAAATACAAGCACTATTTTAACGGGTAACATTACAAGTTATAATTGGAATTTAACAAGTGCACTTACTAGTACATTAATAAATCCAAGTGTTAATTATTTATCTGCTGGTATTTATTCTGTACATTTAAGCGCAATAAGTAATATGGGTTGTATAAGTTCAATTACTAAAACTTTACAAATTTATCACTTACCTAATGTATCTTTTGGTGCTAATGCTGTTTGTCAAGGCGTTAATACTATTTTTAATAATTCAAGTTCTGTTATTGATGGTGTAATAACCAATTACAGTTGGGATTTTAATAATGATGGAACTATTGATAATACTTCAGCTAACCCTCAATTTCAATACCCAAATTATGGTACCTATTCTGTAAATTTACAAGTTATTAGTAGTTTTAATTGTGTAAATAATAGTGTAAACCAAATATTGGTTTATGCAAACCCACAACCTTCTTTTAGCGCAAATTCAGTTTGTTATGGGGTTACAACAACTTTTACAAATCAAAGTTCAATTCCTGTAGGAAACATATCGAGCTACGCTTGGAATTTAGGAAATAACCAAAGTTATTTTAATGTAAATCCTAGTGTTTTGTATAATTCCGGTGGAGTTTACACCGTTCAACTTACAGCTACTTCAAATAATAATTGCAATGCGTATTTTACAAATACAGTTGTTGTTCATTACTTACCTATATCACAATTTACTACAAATTCAGCTTGTTTAAACCAAACAACTGTGTTTAATAATAGTAGTTCAGTTACTAATGCAGTAATTACAAAATATTTTTGGGATTTTGATAATAATGGCGTTTGGGACGATACAATTTCAATAAATCCATCAAAAACTTATTTAAATTATGGTAATTATAACTGCAAATTGCAAACCGTTAGTAACTTTAATTGTTCAAGTAATTTAACTCAACAAGTAAAAGTACACGCCAATCCAATCGCTAATTTTACTAACAATAAAACATGTTTAGGAGATGCAACCAAGTTTTCTAATTTATCAGTTTCTGTTGATGGTTTATTTTCATCTTTTCAATGGGATTTTAATTCAGACAACATAGTTGACAATATTTTTCCTACCCCAACTACAACCTATAATTTAAATGGTGTTTACCTTGTGAAATTAGAAGTTCAAACACAATATGGTTGTGTAAATGTAATTACTAAACCTGTTTATGTTAATGCTATGCCAACTGCTAATTTTTCTGCACCTAAAACAAATGGATGTCCAAGTTTTTGTACCGCTTTTACAAATCAATCAAGTATAAGCAGTGGTGAAATTGTAACTAATCAATGGCAATTTGGAGATGGGTCTGTTCCTAATTATCAACTTAACCCTACACACTGCTATAACACAGGAAAATATGATGTTACATTAAAAGTAGTTAGCGATAGTGGTTGTGTAAATACTAATGTTAAAAGAAGTTTTATAAATGTACATCCAATTCCTGTAGCATCTTTTTATACCGAACCTGAAGAAATAGATGAAAATGAACCAAGTGTAAAAATTATTTCTAATGCAGATGGAGCAGTTGTAACTAGTTATCACATTAACGATGGTGCAAATTATTATAGCGATAAAGCCGATCATACTTTTGCAATACCAGCAAAACAAACACCTGTAATTTTTCAAGTGGTTAAAAACGAATTTGGATGTGCTGATACAACATCAAAAATACTTAAGTTTAAACCTTCTTTTGTTGTTTATATTCCAAACACTTTTACGCCAAACGGAGATGGTGTAAATGATTCTTTTTATGCTAAAGGCGTTGGAATTAATAAATTTAGTATCCAAATTTATGATAGGTGGGGCCATGTAATTTTTACAAGTAATTCGTTAGATGATGGTTGGGATGGCACAATGAAAAATAGTTCAGATCCAATTAAACAAGATGTTTATGTTTGGAAAGCTCAAGTTGTTGATGTTTTTAATAAATATCATGATTTAACTGGGCATGTAAACTTAATTAAATAAAAAACAAAAGAGGCTATCTCAAAAAGGGTAGCCTTCTTTATTTATTGTCAGAAGAATGATTAAAATGTTAAAGTTTGTATTTGCGAGGAGGCAACGACGACTTTTTGTTAAAAAAAAGTGGAAAAAGAAATATGACTTTTTGAGGGACGACTAAGTAAACTTTTAAAAGCTAAAACCCAATAATATCATCGATTTTCAAAAACAGTTTGCTAACTAAAATGCTGTTTGAAAATATATAAAAATAGTTATAATTGTGATTGAATAATAATTTTTTTCCTATAAAGGTAATCTTAAATTAGAGTTAGTTTTTAATAATTTCAAATTCAACTCTTCTGTTTTTTGCTCTGCCCTCATCAGTATCGTTGCTTGCAATAGGGTAGGAGCTACCAAAACCTTTAAATAACAATTTATTTTGAACACCTTTTATAATTAAATAATCAAATACTGCCCGAGCCCGTAATTCGCTTATGCGTAAATTTTTATGTTTAAGCCCACTATTATCGCTATGTCCATTTATTTGTATCTGTAAATTTGGGTTTTTTAATAAGTAATTAGCTAGTTTATTAAGCTCTTGGTACGATTCAGGAAGCAAATAATATTCACCGTTTTCAAAAAAGATATTGTTAAGCGTAATTTTATCACCAATTTTTACATCTTTTTTAACTACAAGTGCGCTATCGGTAGAATTATCACGCAAATTCGGACCAACAATTTCAACATCTACAACCTCTTCTGTGCCTTTAAATTTAATTAATTTAATATCATCAATAAAATAATAACTTTCCTTAAAACCTAACTTAAAAAGGTTCATTCTCATCATGTCTAATTTAATTTTTGGAGCAAAATTACCAATGGTAATATATTTCTCACCACCATCAGCTTTATAAAAACCATGCAATGTAAACCAATTATGTGCTTTAAAAATCCCTGTTTTTTTGTTTAATGAATCAATCATGTTTGATTTAACGGCATCTGCTTGTTTGGTGTATCCAGCTTTTGTAAACAAAACGCCAATAGATTTTAACACAGCATTGCTCCAAAACGCTAATTTCACCTTCATACTAAACTCATAAATAGTACCTCTGCGCAAAGGGTCAACTAACTTTACTTGTAAATATTCTTTGTATCTTTTTTGAAACCTTAAACCCGCGTAACAATAACCATCAGCGGCACCTTTATCTATGGTTGTATCATTTGTTAATGTGTTTTGATAAAAATCAACACTAGCAATTTCTTTCCAAGGCACAGCATTTCTAATAGAGTTACTTTTTTTACGATAGTTTTCAAAACTACCATTAGGTACAAGATTTTTAGTAGGGATTGTTGAATTAACTGTTTGTGCCGTACTTAATTTTATAAACACAAACAAAAAAATAGGTATAAAAACAAATAAACGCACATTTCAAAAGTAGGATTTAACCAAAAAGTAACAAAAATTTAAATATTTTATTTATAAACATTTGTAAATAATAAAAAAAATGTATATTTGCACTCCCAAAATTAAAAAACTTAATATTTAAATAAAATGGCAAACCATAAATCAGCTATAAAACGAATTCGATCAAACGATGCAAAACGTGTTGAAAACCGTTATTATGCTAAAACTACTCGTAATGCAGTAAAAGCTTTACGTTCAACTACAAATAAAAAAGATGCAAATACTTTATTACCAAAAGTTGAAAGTATGTTAGATAAATTAGCTAAAAAAACTGTAATTCATAAAAATAAAGCTGCTAATTTAAAATCTAGTTTAGCAAAAAAAGTAGCTAAGTTAAAATAAGCTTTGTTTTAAAAAAAATATTAAAAGCAACCTTTTTAAGGTTGCTTTTATATTTTAATAAAAGTTAAGTAGTATAGTTAAATGTAAAATTTCGCCTAATTTGAAAAAATATTCTATAAAACATAAAAAAATTACAATAAAAATGTAACTAATTGAAAATATTTTCCTATCTTTGCCGTCCCTTAAAAAGGAAAACTATAAAACACTAGTAAAATCAAGTAATACAGAGGATTTAAAATGCCTACAATATCGCAATTAGTAAGAAAAGGTCGTGTTAAACCGACTAACAAAAGCAAATCGGCCGCTTTGGATTCATGTCCACAACGCCGTGGTGTTTGTACAAAAGTGTACACAACAACCCCTAAAAAACCTAATTCAGCTATGCGCAAGGTAGCTAAGGTTCGTTTAACCAATAAGCAAGAAGTTATTGCTTACATACCAGGTGAAGGTCATAATTTACAAGAACACAGTATCGTATTAGTACGTGGTGGTCGTGTAAAAGATTTACCAGGTGTACGTTACCACATTGTACGCGGTAGTTTAGATACTGCAGGCGTAGAAGGTCGTAAGCAACAACGCTCTAAATATGGTTCAAAACGCCCTAAACCAGGTGCAGCTGCAGCTCCTGCAAAGAAAAAATAATTAAAAAGATTATAAGATGAGAAAAGCCAGAGCAAAAAAACATATTTTATTACCTGATCCCGTTTATAACGATGTAATGGTAACACGTTTTTTAAATAATTTAATGTACGACGGTAAAAAAAATACCGCATCAGTTATATTTCATGATGCTATTGCAACAGTTGCAAAACGCACTAATGAAGATGGATTAGAAGTTTGGAAAAAAGCTTTAGCAAACGTAACTCCTCAAGTTGAGGTTCGTTCACGTCGTGTTGGTGGAGCTACTTTTCAAATTCCAACTGAAATTCGTCCTGATAGAAAAATATCAATGGCTATGAAATGGCTTATTGGTTATGCACGTAAACGTAACGAAAAATCAATGGCTCAAAAATTAGCTGCTGAAATTGTTGCGGCTTCTAAAGAAGAGGGTGCAGCATTTAAGAAAAAAGAAGATGTTCATAAAATGGCTGAAGCTAATAAAGCATTTTCACATTTCCGTGTTTAATTGAATAGAAAAAAATAAATGAGCGACTTACGTTATACAAGAAATATAGGGATTGCTGCCCACATCGACGCTGGTAAAACTACAACTACTGAGCGTATTTTATATTATACAGGTGTTAACCATAAATTAGGTGAAGTGCATGAAGGTGCCGCTACTATGGATTGGATGGCACAAGAACAAGAGCGTGGTATTACTATTACCTCAGCTGCAACAACTTGCCATTGGACATACCGTAATAACAAATATAAAATTAATATTATTGATACCCCAGGTCACGTAGATTTTACGGTTGAAGTAAACCGTTCTTTACGTATTCTTGATGGATTAGTATTTTTATTTTCAGCTGTAGATGGTGTTGAACCTCAATCTGAAACTAACTGGCGTTTGGCTGACAATTACGGGGTTTCTCGTATTGGTTTCGTTAATAAAATGGATCGTCAAGGTTCAGATTTTTTAAACGTTGTTAAACAAGTTAAAGAAGAAGCAGAAAAAGAACAAATTCGAATCTCAAGC
>CAZAPH010000068.1:0-15319 GCA_964487105.1 uncultured Akkermansia sp. | reverse complement strand
AAAACATCAATAACCTCAACGCCAATTTTAGATTCATCACTAATATTAAATTTAACAGTCGTAGATCCGTTTGATGGGTTTGGATAAACCATGTATTTAATTTGTTTTGCTAACTCATTAAATCCAACACCTGGCGAGTTAAAATTTAACGCATCAATATAAATACTATTACCAAATCCACTAGTTGCATCTTCAATAAAAGTAAATTTTAAAATAATACTTTGTGCCGAACTAAATGAAGGCCAAATAGGGGCTTGTGTAATATCTTGGATTTTCCATTGTGAGTTGGTAGGAACAAATGCAGCAGCTGTTGTTTCACCCGAACCTGAAGCCATACTAGCAGCAGATAAACTTTGTATTGTAGTCCATGATGCGCCACAATCTTTACTTCCTTCAATTTTTAAAATATCGTTATGTGTACCACTTTTTCTTGCGTAGGCATAGGCAAAAGATAAACTATAGGTTGGATTAGCAAATGCGTTATATACATTTCCGTCTATAACAGGCATAACCATTGCATCAATTTGCCCTACACCTGAACTTGAACCATCTAACAACATAGATGTACCACCATCATAAGATGCTAAATTTGTAGGTGCCCAAGTAACACCTTGATTGTTTACAATTGACCAATTAGAAGGGTAACCACTTTCAAAACTTTCACCATAAACACCAGTAATTTGTGGGGTACCATCTCTTACTAATACAGTATGAGTGATAGAAGATGAACCAACACCATTTGTTGCAGTTAAAGTTATTGTTTCTACACCTATTGTATTAAATGTTACTGTTGGTGCAGTAACCGTTGAATTACTAATTGAAACATTGCTGCTTCCTGCCCAACTAATTGATGTTATTGTTCCATTATAAGAAACATCTTTTAAAACTAAACTACCTCCTGCACATACTGTATAAATATTTGTAGTAGATAAATATTCAGCAATTGGTGCACAATTTGGTGTTAAACCTGCTCCTGTAGCTGTTAAATTACTTGGCGACCATAAATTATTTCTACCAGATGTACTCGAAGCAGCAGCAGTACGCATTGCGTTTGTTTGTCCTGTTGTAAAATTACGTGGACAACCAGAATAGTTCATAATATTTTGCACATTGTTTAACCCTGTCATTGGTGCGCTTGTTTGAGTACAAGCAGTAACTGAAGTACTTGGACATCCTCCAAATTCACCTTTTGTTACTGGCGTATCTGTTATTCCATCATCACCACAAGATACTCCAGGGTTATTGGTGTTACCCCAAGTATGCGATAAATTGAACCAATGGCCAATTTCATGCGATAAACTACGTGCGTCAACCATGTTACCTAAAAATGCTGCGTTATAAACTATTGCATCTTGTACTCCATTTAATGGCCAAGTTCCAGGTTTAAATGTGTAACCAACTACTGTACCAACTTGCCCAGTGCTTGCTACAATGTCTTTAACAATAATTATGTTTAAGTATTTACTTGGTGTCCATGTTATTCCATTATATAAATAACCAAATGCACCAATTGGATTTCTATCCCATGATGTACGAGAATCAACATGACGAACGATACCGTTAGTGCAATTTCCGTTAGGGTCAATAGTTGCTAATTGAAAAACAATATCTGAATTTATATAAGATGAGAAAAAGGGTGCAGCAGTAGTTGTTGCATCACTATTAGCTTTAGCATAATCGTTATTTACCCATTGCAATGCTTGTTTAATGGTTGCATCGCTTATATTTTCTGAGCCACCTTGGTGTAAAACATGAAAAACAACAGGTATAGTATATACAACTGCTGCGTTTGATTTACCTGCAGTGTTGTTTTGTTGATTTTGCTTGATTTGATCACCTAAGATTTTCTGAATATTTTCATAATTTGTACGTGCTGTAGGATTACTTTTAAAATACATTTCCATGCTTTCATAAGTTGCACATGGCTGAATGTTTTTATTAGTTTGAGCAAAACTACCAAATACCCCAAGCATAGCTGCAAGTATTGATATTTTTTGTAACTGTTTTTTCATAGTTGTTATTTTTTGTTTGTTGTTGTATCTGTATTTAATTGGTTCATGGCCATCATTTGTTTTAGATTTTTATCCATTCCTTCAACACTACCATCTAAAAATATAACATTGCCTTTACCTTCTTGAGCAAAGTTTTTAACCGCTTCTGTCCACATACTAAATAATATTAAACTTGCGTCTAAATTAGCTTCGTTCATTTCTTTTGCGGCATCGGCCATACCTCTTGCAACTTCATGCCTAAATAAAGCAATACCTTGACCTTTTAATTGAGAGGCTTCTTTTTCGGCTTGTGCCGAAATTTTTATAGCATTACCTTCAGCTTCTGCTGCTTTTGTTTTAGTAATTAATAAAGCTTGCCCTTCATTTTCAGCAGCTGCTTTTAAATTATTACTTGCAACTACTTTAGCCATACTTCGCATAACTTCTTCATCAAAAGTTATATCATTTAATTGTAAATCTATTAAATGGTATCCCCATTCTTCTAATATATTATCTAACTGCCCTTTAACGGCTTCTACAATTTCTCTTCTTAATATTAAAACTTCTGCTTGTTTTTTTGTAGCAACAAAAGCACGAACAGAACCTTCTACCGAACGAACTAATGCTTGCATAAAATTACGTTCATCAACAAATTTAAAGGCTACATTTTTAATTGTTTCTTCTTCACTATTTATTACTGCATATAATAACATGGCTGTGAAATTTACATTGGCTTGATCAACAGTAACAGCCTGAAATCCAAGCTCAGCACTTCTGTTTTGAACAGAAACTTTTTTAAAACTGCGTTCAATAAATGGTATTTTAAAATTTAAACCTGGTCTTAAAATTCTTCTAAATTTCCCAAAAACAGTTGTAATGGTAACAGTACCTTGTTGAACTGTAGTGATAGAAAACAATAATAAAAAAACAAAAATGGATATAAGTGTAATAAAAGGCATAAAAATTGTTTATTCTATAAAAATATAAAATATTTTGTAACTTTCCTAAACTTTAACAAATTTATGAATCGAATACTTAAACTTTTTTTTTATTTGGTGTTTCTATTACTATCAACCCAAATATATTCTCAAAATGAAGATGAGCAAGTTACTACAGATACTGTGCCTGAACATGTGAAACTTTATCAACAAGCCTCTAAATTAATAGATTCTACAAAATTTAAAGATGCAATGCCTTTACTAAAAAAAACAATAAAACTTAAGGCTGATTATTGGCAAGCCTACAATAAAATGGCTTTTATTCAAATACAACAAAAAGATTATAAATCTGCTGAAAAAAATTTAACTAAATCTGAATTAATTCTCCCTCAAAATTTTGAAACTTTAAAACTTAAAGGCATTAATTTTTTTCTTAATAATAATTTTAAAGATAGCAAAGGTGCCTTTGATACAGCCGTTGTTATTGCTTTAGAAGATAAAATTGATGATGCTGAATTACATTTTTACAGGGCTCAATTAATGTTAAAGGGGAAAGCATACAAAGAGGCTTTAGGTGCTTGTGATGAGGCTCTGGAAATTAATCCAAAATTTCAAGAAGCACTTTCTTTAAAAGGCGAAATTAGGTTTTTGATGAAAGATTATAATTATGCAGTAAAAGAATTAAGTGAAGCCATAAAGCTTTGTAAAGCCGAAAAACCAGATTACAAAGCTTATAAACTTAGAGCAAAAACTAAGTTTGAACTTAAAGACTTTAAAGGGGCTGTAACAGATTGGAGTGTATATATAGATGCAAACCCAAAAGAAGAAGAAGCGCTTATTTCGAGAGGTGCTGCAAAAATTAACATGAATGATAATACAGGCGCAATTGCCGATTTAGACCAAGCAATAGCAATAAATGGTAAAAATGCTGTAAGTTATTGTTACAGAGGTGTTGCAAAAGGTGGGAACAAAGCATTTACTGAAGGACTTAAAGATTTAGATATGGCCATAAAATTAAAATTTGATTATGCAACAGCTTATGTAAACAGGGCTGCAATTAAAATGGCAATTAAAGATAAACAAGGCGCTTGTGATGATTTAACTAAAGCTGATGGCTTAGGAAGTGAACTTGCCTTACAGATGTTTGAAAAACATTGTAAAGGATCTAATTAATTTAATTTTGCTGGTACTATTAAATTAAAACGTGGAATTTCAATAGTAAACTCTATATTATCAACTAAACGTACCATAGTGTAAAACCCTCTCATAATTCCGATTTCTGTTTGTAAATTACAACCACTTGCATATTGAAACTGCTCCCCTACTTCAATTACTGGAGTTTCTCCAACAACACCTTCACCATCAACCGTTCGTTTTTCTCCATTCGAATCTACAATTTCCCAATGGCGTTTTAAAAGTTTAATAGTATAATCACTTTTATTTATTATGGTAATTTGATAAATAAAAAAATATAGATTTTCTTTAGGATTACTTTGAGTTGAATGGTATTTACAATCAACAATAACTTCTATTTTTTTTGTGATAGCTTTTACCATATTAATCTATACTACTCTTCTGCAGGAACTTTATCTCTAATTAAGATTTTAAATAATACTAAAATAATTGCTCCAACGGTTTGTTCTGCAATTTGCCACATACAATCTACTAACAAATGCGTTGGGTTTAAATCTTTAGTTAAACTTATATTAATTACTGTTACAATCATAAATAAAGAAATTCCACCAACAAT
The DNA here is from genome assembly GCA_964487105.1 of uncultured Akkermansia sp. GTDB lineage: Bacteria > Bacteroidota > Bacteroidia > B-17B0 > Aurantibacillaceae > Aurantibacillus. Next base: position 10,640 of record CAZAPH010000068.1, on the reverse strand, counting down.
ACCTGTAACAATTCCTCTCACAAAAAAATTATGAAAATATTTTAATAAACTAGATTCAAATAAAAAAAACATGCCTGCCCCTAAAATTAAATAGGTAATTGATGCAAAAACAATAAAAACTGTTAATGGAAAATTTAATCGTTTAAAATCGTTTAAAATAACACCATGCCAATAGTAAAAGAGTGTAAACATTACTACAGCAGTAAATATCCATGAGACAAAAAAACGAATTCCTAAATTCATTATAATTTCAACAAAATTACACTATTTTAAGTAAAATTTTAAATAAAAAATTGTTATTTAGACAAAAAATCAACACTAAAAAGTTATTAATTTCAGTTTTATTTAAAAAGAAAATAACTAAGATAATATGTTATATTTGTAATTAATGAAGGTAAAGATTTTTTTAATTACTTTATTAGTTATTCTAAGCGTATTTTATGCATGTAGAAAGCCTACAACTGCCAATTGGGATACTGATGTTGTTTTACCAATAGTTAACAGTAAACTTAATATTAAAAATTTTTTAGGCGATTCTATTTTTTCAAGCGATAACACTGGTTTAATTCACATAAGTGTTTCACGTACATTAACTGCGCTTCAATTAGATTCTGTGCTTAAATTACCTGATACCAACATAGTTCAAACCTTTAGTGTTGTTTTCCCTACAACACTTACACCTGGCCAATCATTAACCTTTTTCCCACCTACGGAACTAGAATTTAACATTACCAATAATATAAAAATTAGCACTTTTGATGTAAGAAAAGGTATAATTAATATTAAATATAGTAATGATTTAACGCAGCCTTTAGATTTGATTTATAAATTACCCGGTGTTACAAAATATGGTATGCCATACACAATTAACGAAACTGTTCCCCCAGGTACTAATTCTTTAATTAAATCGTATGATTTAAGTGGATATAATTTTAACATGCGTGGTTTAAGCGGAAATACATACAACACAATAGTTCAAGCTTATACTGTAAATGTAAACCCAAATGCCAGTACTGTAACAGCAACGTTTGGACAAGGGGTAAAATTAAACATAAGTTACGAAGATATTATTCCACAATACGCTGAAGGTTATTTTGGGCAACAAACCGTAGATATTGATAAAGATACAACTGACCTAGATATTTTTAATACATTTTCAGCATCAAATTTAATGTTGAGCGATGCAAAACTTAATTTCAAAATTATAAACGGCTTTGGCGTTGAATTTACAGGAAAACTTCAAAACATACAAGCTGTAAATGGCACTTCTGTTGTTGCACTATCAACTAGTCAATTAAATAATATTAATATAAATAGAGCAACTAAAATTGGCGCTAATGTTTACACCACAGTTAAAACTGTATCCCTTAACCCTAGTAATAGTAATATTTTACCATTTATTTCTTTATTACCACAAAAGTTAATATACGAAGGCGAAGTTAATGTAAACCCATTTGGCAATATTAGCGGTTATAAAGATTTTGCATTATATGGAAATGGTTTAAATGTTATTGCAGATATTGATATCCCTATGCAATTTAAAGCCTCGGCTTTTCATCTTCAATCTATTTCTGAAGTAGATTTTACTAAAACAAAACAATTAGAAAATGTAAATTCAGCTAACTTAATATTAACTGCATTAAATGGCTATCCTTTTAGTGCAAAAATTCAAGCCTACATGTTAAATAGCGCTGACCAAGTAATTGATTCATTAATGGATATTAATGCTAATACAATTGCTGGTGGTATAATTAACTCTTCAAACATAGTAACACAACCTACTAATTCACGTATTAACGTAAATTTATCAAAACAAAAGCTTGAAAAATTATACGAAACTAAAAAATTTAAAGTAAAAACTACTTTTATTATGCCTCCAAATCCTCCTGATATTAAGTTTTTTGATAGTTATGAAATTGATGTAAATTTTATTGCTGAAATTAATTACAATATAAAACGAAATTAATTTGAACTTTAAAAAATACATATCATTATTATTTTTTGTAACCGTGCTTAAAGCACAATACAATACAGAATTTATCAATTACAGAAATGTAAAGCGAAGTGTAAATATTGATGCAGAATACGATGCCGGTAGTAATGGAACAAACCAAGTTTTAATAAATAAACTTTTATTAGGAGGTTATATTTCTAATGCCGATAAAGCCCAAAGTGCAAAATATTTAAAAGGTTATAATAATTTTGGTGTTAATTTAAATTATAATGTTAGTGCATTTTTAAAAGGAGGCAAAAAACATGATTTTTTAATTGGCTTTAAAAATCAAGAAATATTAAACGCAACATACACAAAAGATTTTTTTAACTTAATGTTTTATGGTAATCAAATGTATAAAGGTAAAACAGCCGATTTAGCATTTTGTAATGTTAATGCGTTGCGTTTTCAAGAAATTAAATTTGGTGCAATTATGCATAGTGTTGATTCTGTTGCTAAAATTGGAGTTTCATTATCTTTTATTAAAGGAGAACAATTATTTTTTATTAAAACAAATAAAAATTCAAGTTTATTTACTTCAGCTGATGGAAGTGAATTAGTATTTAATTCAAAATTTAATTTAGCCATAAGCGATACCAACAACAAAAACTTAACCAGCTTTAATGGCATTGGCGCAAGCGCCGATATTTTTTTTGAAACACCGTATAAAAGTAAATTTGGCGAAAAAAGTATTTTAATTGTTAATGCTAACAATATAGGTTTTATTCATAGGAGAAACAATAGTGTTCAATATAGCAGTGATAGTACGTTTAGATTTAGTGGATATACTGTAGATAATATTTTTGATTTAAAAGATAGTACATTAAATAAAATAAAAACTGATAGTATTGCTTTAAGTCTTACCAATGCTCGACAAGAAAATTTTAATGTTAACATTCCAACCAATTTAGTTATAATTAATAAAATAATTTGGAACAAAAATTGGGTAACAAATTTTGGTTTTAGGTACATTTTTAACGCCAATTATAAACCTTATTTATTTATTGAACCTGAATTAACAAAAAATAAATTTACTTTTTGTTTGCACCTTGGGTATGGAGGTTATGTAAGGGCTGGGTTTGGAGCTTCTGTATCTTACGAAAGTAATAATTGGTATTTTAAACTTGGTAGCAATCACTTACAGGGTTTAATATTACCAAAATATACAAGTGGACAAGGAGTTTTTATAAGTTTAGCAAAAAAATTAAAATAAAATGAGAAATTATATTACATACTTTCTGTATTTAATTTTTATAATAAAACTAAATGCACAACCACCTAAAAAATTTTACAGTAAATATGGTGGCAGTGGTGTTGATATTGGCTATGGATTAAAACAAACTTTAGATTCTAATTACATTATTATAGGAAGTAGCACAAGTTTTGGTGCCGGCGGAAGTGATTTCTTTTTAATGAAAATTGATAGTATGGGTCAATTTTTATGGCAAAAAACATTTGGAGGTTTTAATCAAGATGTTGGTAAATCTATAGCTTTATTACCCGATGGTGGATTTATTATTACTGGCTATTCTTCATCATATGGTGCGGGTGGTTACGATGTGCTTACAATTAGAACAGATAAATTTGGAAATCAAATATGGTTAAAAAGTTTTGGTGGCTTAGATTGGGATTTTGGGAATGATGTTATTATTTCTGATGATGGTAACATTTTAGTTTGTGGAAGCACATTTAGTTTTGGATATGGTAATAAAGATGCTTTAATTTTAAAATACGATTTAAGTGGAAACTTATTGTGGCAAAAATACTATGGTGGTATAGAAGATGATGAATTAGTGGCCGTAACTCAATCTACAAACGGCTTAAATTATTTGGCAGGAAACACTAAAAGTTTAGGCGATACTAAAGGAGATGCTTGGCTATTTGCTATTAACATGTCTGGAGATTCTATTTCCTCTGCAAATGTTGGTAAACCTAATACAGAAGATGTTTGTTACGACATGGTAATTAATCCCTTAAATCAATTAATAATTTGCGGTTCTGTAAATACAAGTTCAACTAGTACACAAACAAATAATTGTATTGCTTCTAAAAGAAATATAAATGGCGGCTTAATTTCTGAAGTTATTTATGGTGGAGCTGGTAATGATGATAAATATTTATCTGTAACAAAACAACATAGTGGTACTGATTTAATGTTTTCAAGAAGTGTTTTTAAACCAGGTTTTTCAATTGAAGCACAACCTTTATTAGCAGATTTAAATATGAATTGGGTAAATTCAACTACTTATGTTACTACACAAATGGATGAGGCTTACGAAGTTATTTCTACTTATGATAATGGCTATGCAATGGTTGGATACTCTAAAGGATTTAGTGGAAATTTAAGTGAAGATATTTTATTTATAAAGATTGATAATGGATTGGTTGGTGCTGCAAATATTGTTGGTATTCATGAAAATTCAAAAAAAATATCTATTTATAATCCTTATTATTTAAACACAAAAATATATTTTAATAATTCTAATTACAATACCTTAAATTATAGTATTTCAAATCAAATTGGTCAAATTATTCAAAGCGGTACAACACAATCAAACGAAATAAATTTAAACTCTCAATTAATTTCTGGTATCTATTTAATTACAATTAATAATTATACTTCAAAAATAGTTGTAACAGAATAAAAGTAAAAGAAGTAATGAAAATATCTAACAAACAAATATTACTACTTGCTTTTATTATTTTTATTGTAAATTTCATTTTCAAATTAATTCATATAGGTAGTAGTAGTTTATGGTACGATGAAATTATTAGTTGCAACGATACGCAATTATTTTGGGGGCATATAAAGCATGAAGCAGAATGGGATAAAAACCCACCTTTTTACCACTATGCGCTTTGGATTTGGTCTAAGTTATTTGGAAAAACTGAAATTGCATTACGTTCAATGAGTGCTTTTTTTAGCGCACTAACAGGTGTTGTACTATTTTTATTTTCAAATAAATTTTTTAATTTTTATAAAGCAATTTCTATTTCAATAATTTTTATTTCTCATCATTTTTTATTTTACTATGCTCAAGAAGCAAGGTGTTATTCTTTATTAATTTTTTTAGTAATTTGTAATATTGTTTACACATTTTACTTTATTAAAAACCAAACCATTCTAAATGCTATTTTATTAGGTTTATTAAATTTTTTACTGTTTTACACGCATTATATTGCTGGCCTGGTATTATTTTGCCAATTTATTTTTTTATTATTTATTGTAAAAATAAAATTTTCGCAAATTGCTTCAATATACTCTACATCAATTATTTTGGTACTATTACGTTTTACAAAAAAACAATATAAAGTTTTATTCATGTCTCATGAGATGAGTAGTCAAAAACAAAACGTACCACTTAGTAATTATTACGATTTACAAAGTACAATAAACAATTTATATATAGATAAAATAATTTTTATTTTGGTTATTGGTTTAATACTTTTTAAAATATTTACAACATTAAAATTTAAAAATAAAGACAACTTACAACTAAAATTTGAGTTTTATTTAATTTTTACACCAATACTTTGCATTACTTTATTATACACATTAGGCTTATTTACTAATGTATTTAATGAAAGATATTTAATTTTCACTTCTCCATTTATATTACTTTCTTTAATTGCGCTTATAACTAATACTAATTTATTTGCAATTACTTGTTTAATAATATCTATATTTTCATTTACAAAAGTTGAATTTGGAAAATCAAGGCAAATGGACTACAGAATGGCGGCTGACATAACAAAAAAAGTTCAAAAAAATCATTCACCAGCAATAATCCTTCAAACACACGATATACAATCGTTATTTTACTATTATTATAACTTTAATGGCTATTTAAACCAAAACTGGAAAGATAAAGACAAATTAAAAACTGAAAATATTTTTATAATTGAAAACAATTATGAGTTAAAGCAATTATTAACACAAAAAAACACGTCTATTTTGTTTTTCCAAACGTTTACTAATTTAACCGACAGAAACCAAATAGATTCATCATTAAAAACAATTGGATATAAAAACATTTACAGGAGAAAAGTAAGTGATAATATAATTTTAACTGCATTAAATTAAAAAAACTTAATTTAAATTTTATAAATAATTGCTTATATTAGTATCATCTTAAATCATGAAAAATTATTTAATAATTATATTATTTTTTATAAGTTCTAATTTTTTTACTCAAGAATTAAACACACGTAAATGGCGTAAAGGCGAAAAAGATAGTTTAAACAATGCGCTTCTTTTATATGAAGAAAAAAATTATTTATTAGCTTTTCCTATTTTCGAGAACTTACAAAGCAATCATCCAAATGAGCAATATTTAAAATATGCTTATGGTATTTGTGCTTTAGCTCGTTCTGATAAACATCATAAATCCTACGAATTTTTATCTGAGCTATACTCAAAAAATAAAAAAATTGAAAATATTAAGTACGACCTTGCCCGTGCTGCTCATTACACTAACCATTTAGATGAAGCTGAAACACTAATTAACGAATACTTATCATCAAAAAAAATAAATGCTGATGATAAAAAAAATGGTTTATTATTGCAACGGTATATAGCAAACGCAAAATACCATATTAACAAACCCACAGGTGCAAAAATTATTAATTTAGGTACTCCTCTTAATTCACAAGATGAAGAATATGTACCTGCAATAAATGCAAATGAAGATTTAATGGTATTTACGTATAGAGGTGTAAAAAGTAAAGGTGGAAGACTAAATGCTTTTTTAACTCCAGATCCTATGGGATCATACAATGAAGATATTTATATTTCCAAAAAAATAAAAGGAAATTATACTGCACCAGAACCATTAGATAGTATTAATACCAATGCGCATGATGCTTGTGTTTCGTTAAGTTTAGACGGGCAAATATTATTTTTATACAGAAATACAGCCGATGATCATGGTGATTTATATCAATCACAAATTAAAGGAGAAGTATTTTCAACACCAAAAAAAATAAAAGGCTTTGTTAATAGTTATGCTTATGAAGGGCACTGTTCTTTAAGTCCTGATGGGCAAACATTATATTTTACAAGCGATAGAAGCGGTGGTTATGGAGGTATTGATATTTATAAAGCAACTTTATTACCAGATAGTAGTTGGGGTAATGTTGTGAATTTAGGAGATAGTGTAAACACAGCTTATGATGAAGATTCTCCATTTATTCATCCAGATGGAATTACATTATTTTTTAGTTCAAAAGGTAGAAATAGTATGGGAGGATTTGATATTTTTAGATCAACAATGGATATAAAAGATAGTTCTTTTAAAAAAGTGAAACATTTAGGTTATCCAATTAATAGTTCAGATGATGATTTATATTTTGTAGTATCAGCAAATGGAGAAAGGGCTTATTATAGTAGCGCTAAAAAAGACGGACAAGGATTAAAAGATATCTATCTAATTGATACTAAGTTTGAGGGAATGAAACCAAATTTTCTTTTAGTTAAAGGAAAAACAAAACGAAATAATATTGCAGTTTCTTCAAAAAATCAAATCATTGTAACTTCACAAAATGATAAAATTTTCAAAACATATTATTCAAATCCTAATACCGGAGACTTTTTAGTAACAGTACCTCCTGGTCAAAAATATAAATTTACATTTAAAGATGAAAAAGGAAACTTTAAAGAATTTGATTTTGATATTTCAAATTTAACAGAATATAGAGAAGAAAATTTAGATGTTAATTTTGACAATATAGTAACCCCAACAATTGCTATAACAAATACAACAATTGCTTCTAGTCAAACTACTGCAATTACAAGCAATACTGTTAAACCTAATAGTATTACAACTACTACATTTATTCCAAACAATATTGCTCAGGCAACAAGTTTAAGTTTTGCAAAAGATAATGGAGATATTGACGTTGGAGATAAAGGAATACAATTTAGAGTTCAAATAGCAGCATTAAGATACCCTAAAGCAATGAATTTTCCTTACTTAAAAAAATGTGGTAAAATTGAAACCCTTTTACTTGAAGATGGTATTACACGTGTAACCATTGGTGGAAAATTCACAAAATTAAACGAAGCATTAAAACATAACAAAAAAGTAATTGAAGCAGGACAAAAAGATGCATTTATTACAGCAATTTACCAAAATAAAAGAATGTTATTAGAAGACTTGGTTAAAATGGGGGTTTTTAAACCACAAAAAATAGATTAATAATATGGACCAATTTGCAGAAACAGAACTAATACTCACAAAAGAAAATAGAGTTTATCACCTTAATTTACTTGCCGATAATATAGCCGATGATGTTATTGTTGTTGGAGACCAACATCGTGTTGCTCAAATATCAGCGCATTTTTCTAAAATAGAATTTAAAACAGAACACCGCGAATTTGTAACACATACAGGTACATATAACGGTAAACGTATTACAGTACTAAGTACAGGAATAGGTACAGATAATATTGATATTGTAATGAATGAACTTGATGCCGCAGTTAACATTAACCCAATTACACGCACACTTAACGCAATACAACGCAAATTAAATATAATTAGGTTAGGCACAAGTGGTGCTTTACAAGAATACATTCCTGTTAATGGCTTAGTTGTTAGTTCACATGGAATTGGATTAGATGGCTTATTAAATTTTTATGAAGGCTGGGAAAAAATTTCTGAAAATACTATTAGCGAAGCTTTTATTAAACAAACCAATTGGTTACCTAATTTACCTTATCCCTACTGCGTTTCAGCATCAGAAAAATTAATAAATAGATTTAAAGAAAATAACTTTGTAGGAATTACTGCAACTGCTCCAGGATTTTATGGCCCACAAGGACGGCAAATTAAATTAAAAAGCGCTTTACCAAACTTAAATGATTGTTTAACTAATTTTAATTATAACGGTTTACATATTACTAATTTCGAAATGGAAACCAGAGCACTATATGGCTTAGGCAAATTACTAAATCATAACTGTTTAACAGTTTGTGTAATTATTGCAAACCTAGTAAAAAAAGAATTTACAAATGATTATAAAAAAAGCGTAGAAATATTAATAGAAAACTGTTTAGATAAACTAACTAAAAATTAAATGACACGAGAAAAACTTATTGAGCAAATAAAATTAAAAAAATCGTTTTTATGCGTTGGCTTAGACCCCGATGTTACAAAAATACCAAAGCATATAATAGATGATGATGAGGATACAATTTATTTATTTAATAAATTAATAATAGATGCAACTGCCCCATATTGTGTAGCTTTTAAACCAAATACTGCTTTTTACGAAGCCTATGGTGTAAGTGGTTTTGAAAGTTTAGAAAAAACAATTAAATACATAAAATTAAATTACCCAGATCACTTTTTAATTGCTGATGCAAAAAGAGGAGATATTGGTAACACAAGTACAATGTATGCAAAAGCATTTTTTAATAGGTTAAATGCAGATGCAATAACTATTGCGCCATATATGGGAAAAGATTCTGTTAAACCATTTTTAGAATTTGAAAACAAATGGGCAATTGTATTAGGTTTAACAAGTAACGAAGGAGCTTCTGATTTTCAACAACTAAATATAAATAACAAAGCATTATATTTAAAAGTAATTGAAACCTGCTCTAGTTGGGGAAACGAAAAAAATATGATGTTTGTAATTGGAGCTACAAAAGCAAGTATGCTTGCTGAAATTAGAGAATTAATACCAAATCATTTTTTATTGGTACCTGGTGTTGGTGCGCAAGGCGGGAGTTTAGAAGATGTATGTAAATATGGTTTAAATAAAGATATAGGATTACTTATCAATTCAAGTAGAAATATTATTTATGCCGGTAATGATAAAAATTTTGATAAACTTGCAGCCATTGAAGCAAAAAAAATAAACGATGAAATGAAACATTATTTTAATTAATAGTTATGGAAGAACAAATTAACCAACCCCAACAATTGGATATAGAATTAAGTGAAGAAATAGCAGAAGGCATATACTCTAACTTGGCTATTATTACTCACTCAAACAGCGAATTTGTTATTGATTTTATTAAAATACTCCCTGGTGTTCCTAAAGCACGTGTAAAATCAAGAATTATTTTAACGCCACAACATGCTAAAAGACTCACAAAAGCATTAATCGATAATTTAAATAAATACGAAAGTATGAATGGTAAAATAAAAGATCTTGATCAAAATATGGCTATGCAATTTACCGGCCCTACCGGTAAAGCATAATACTTTTCGTTTTTTTAATTACAAATTAACTACCCTATTATTTAATTTTAAAACGCCAAGTTTTGTATTAATTGTTGCCAATGCGCCTATTGGAAGCGTTAATTTATTTTCAATATGCCCTATCATTAAATTACTAACAACAGGAATTTTTAAATCGTTAAAATGCTGCTCTAATACTTGCTCTGTTGTAAAAGCCTTGTCGGGTTCTTCTGCAATACATTTATTACATTTACCAAATAAAATTGCGTTAACCTTATTAAAAACACCTGCTAATTTTAATTGTGTTAACATTCTATCTATGCTATAGGGTTCTTCTTTTGCTTCTTCTAAAAATAAAATTTTATTAGTAAAATCAGGTAAATAGTTGCTTCCTAACATACTTGTTAAAACAGTTAAATTTCCTCCAATAAGTTCGCCAGTTGCAATTCCTTGTTTTA
>CAZAPH010000067.1:8961-15966 GCA_964487105.1 uncultured Akkermansia sp. | reverse complement strand
ACAACTTAATCACCAGCACCACTTTCACTTATACTAACATCACCTTGGTCAATACCAGCAGCAGCATCAGTAACTTTGTTAACAACACCACGGTAAAACACATTCATTTGGTCAGCACTTACAGAGGCACCCGGAGGTGCAACTTTATATTCACCTGCAAAAGGATAGTATTTAAAAGTACCATCAGGGTTTTTGTATTTAATAACACCTTTATATTCTTTATCACCAGCAGCACCAGCATTTGTGCGGTACTCACCTTCGCCGTTAACTAAAGGAATTAATTCTCCTTTAGCACCTGAAGCAGCACCAGCAGAGTCAACACCTAAAATAACTTCCATATCACCTTGGCCTAATTTAGAAGATGAAGCTGCTAAAAACACATTAGCTTCGTATTGTTGCCCAACTTGAATGTATGAAGAAGGAGCTACTACACGAGCAATAATTCTATCAAATTTAATAGCTAATTTACCAGATGCAGATGAGAAAACACCTAACATTTCAGCTTCTAAGCTTTTTAAATCTGCAGCAATTTTATTTAAGTTACATGTTACAGCACCTAAAGGTAAATGATAAAATGTTTCAGCTTCCCAATCCATTTTAATACCATCTTCTTCTTCGCCACTTGCTACTGGTTTTAATGAATTTACTTTTTTCTTTAAAGCTTCATAATCCGCAGGATATAATTTTGTTTTAGGATCTGTTTGCATTTTATCCATTACACCAACTATGTTTCCTAATAAACCATCTAATTTTCCTCTTAATTCTTTTGCACTAAATTCACCAGTTTTTGGAGCATTAGGCTCAGGCCCAATTAAAACATTTGTAGGAGCATCATAATCGTCAATTTTACCATTTTTTAAACTCCAATTTAATTTTAAAGTATCGCCAGCACCAGCAGGTAAACCTTCGGTTGTTTCAGCTACTTTACCTTTTAATTTATCAACGTATTTAATGGTTTCATTAATCATTTTTTGAACCTCTAAAGCTTTATCGTAATAGGGTTTAGCGCCAGGGTTTCCGCCTAAAGCTTGTTGAAATGCTTCAGTAATACGTTTGTTATTTTCATCTAAATTATGACGACTTTTAACAACGCTTTCGTTAACGGTTACATAACCTTTTAATACTTGTTTAGATACGTTCATAGCCAAAAGAGCGGTAAGTACTAAGTACATCATACCAATCATCTTCTGTCTTGGGGTTTCTTTTCCACCTGCCATTTTTTAATAATTTTTATTTTAGTTAAACACTAATTAATTTAATAATACAATTTAAAATGTTGGTTACAAGAATTATTTAGAATAATTCATTGCGCTTAACATATTACCATAAATTGTATTTAAGGCAGTTAAGTTAGATGATAAATTACTCATCTCAGTTCTATATTTCTTAGTATCTTCAACTGATTCGTGTAAGTTTTGCATTAATTCAGCTAAGCCACCATAAAATTTAGTTGTAGCATCTAAATGTTGTTTACTACCTTGTAATTGAAGTTCGTAAGTTGCATTTAAAGCTGATAAATTTTTAGAAACTGAATTTAATGATTCGCCAATTGAATAACCAGCATCATTACTTTCAGCTAAACTTTGTATTGAATTTGCGGCTGATTTATAAGTATCAGCTAATGTTGAAACTGAAGATGATGCTTTTTTAACATTATCAACATATTCGTTTGTAACTGTTGTTGCTTGGCTGATATCAGCAATTTTATTAGCATTATCACTTAATGAACGCATACCAGCACCTAAACTTTCAATTAGTTCAGGACCAATTTTAGCATCAGCTAACATTGCATCTAATTGGTTTGATATTGGTAAATTATTACCATGTTTTTTATCTTCTTCTAATTCGTCATGACCCATACCTGCTAATTCTGGGTATGCTAATGTCCAATCAACTTCTTCATGCGGGATATCGGAAGCGAATAAACAGAATAAGAAAGCCTCAGTACCTAGACCCACAATTAGCATGACTGATGCACCAGGCCAGTGCATAATTTTAAATAATGCTCCTAAAATTACTACGGCTGCACCGATACATGAAGCAAGGTGTAAGAACCTTTTGAACCCTTTTACTTTTCCTAATTTACTCATAGTTGTTTGTTGTTTAGTTGTTTGTGTTTGTTTGTTTGTTGTTTTATATATTATCGTTTTTATCACGGCCAAGGAATGTCATTACATTTCTAAAGCCGATATAACATTTTGCAGTATCTTGATATTCGTATGTACGGGTACTAGTTTGTAAATAATATCCAATATCTTTCCAACTTCCGCCTCTAATTACTTTACGTTTTAAAACATTAGCATCTTTTTCTTGTGCTTCGTAAACATAATCTGGGTTTAAATCATGTTGAAAATCATATGCAGATTCGTCAAAAGCATTACTTGTCCACTCACTTACGTTACCAGCCATACAATATAAACCATAATCATTAGGGTTATAAGAATAAACGTAAACAGAGTGGAAGCCTCCATCATCAATATATGAACCACGCATAGGTTTAAAGTTTCCTAAGAAACAACCACGTGAGTTACGGATGTATGGGCCACCCCAAGGATAAGGAGATTTTTGTAGACCGCCGCGTGCAGCATATTCCCATTCGCTTTCAGTAGGTAAACGAAAATCGTTAACAATTGTTTGACCTGTACCAATTAAGAAATTATTTAATAAAAATGATCTCCAGTGCGAAAATGCACGCGCTTGTTTCCAAGTAACACCAACTACAGGATAATCATCATAAGCTGGATGCCAAAAATACATGTTAGTTAAAGGTTCATTAAAAGAATAAGTATAATCATGAACCCAAGCTAAAGTATCTGGGTAAACGTTTATAACATCTTTAATAATAAATACTGAACGGTCAACTCCTCTTCTTTCACGAGGTACATAATTACCTTGCCCAACTGAAACTTGATCTTGAACATTATAAGTTCCTAAAACTTTTGCATCTTTTGCTGGATCTCCAACTAAACTAGTAGGCGAACCTAAAGCACCATTTTGACCATCATTTAAGGTTACACCATTCATGTATTCACCTTTTTTATAATCATGTGCAGCATCTTGAATATCAGCAGATTTTTGAGGGCGGAAACGGTTAGATTTTGAAGCTGCTAATTTAATATCAATTCTATAGTATTCGTAATTTAATTTACGAGCATCAATTTCTTTACGGTTGTAAAAACGTTCGCCTTCAGGTAAATACAACGGTTGTAAATCGGCACGGTAATCATCATCATCACTATCCCATTTTATTTTTGTTTCCCAATTAATATAAGGATCTTGTAAGTTATTATCTCCTTTGTAAATAGGCCACATTTGTAAGAATTCATCTTGAGAAATTTGATAATCTTCGGCCATTGAGCTAGAACCACCGGCTAATAATTTACGAGCAATAGAATCTCTTACCCAATAAACGAATTGACGGTATTCATTATTTGAAATTTCAGAATCGTCAATATAAAAAGCTTGCACAGATACTAGTTTTGATTTAGTAGTGTGTGCCATTGGTGCTTCTTCATCATCTGGTCCCATGTGGTACGAACCCATTGGAATAAATAAAGTACCAAAAGGATCTGGTTGATACCAATTTTCTCGGGCAGGAACACCAGTTAACTCTCCAACGCGCTTGTTACAACCAGTAACAACGGCTACAAATGAAGCTAATACTAGGAGTTTTTTCATATTGTTTGTTTTAGTTTATAACCACTAACATTTTTAAAAGTTACAAATATAATTTTTTATAAGTTATTAACAAATTTTATGTTAGTATTAAATGGCTTAAACGTAAATAATTTTAAAAGGTTGCAATTTTATTAATTTAAGAAACGTGGGTCGCTGTATGAAGTTACTTTTTTATCTTTTAAGAATAAGCAAACCCCTAATACAATTTCATGAGTACCACCACTATATCCTTTAATTTTTGATAATGATAAATCGTATGAATAGCCAATTTTATAACTTAATGTTTTTTTAGCATTCATATTTTGAAAACCAATTAATGCAGCGGCATATCCACCAGTTCTAAAAGATCCACCAACAGAAACCATTTTATTCCAACGGTACATAATATTTGCATCTAAATTAGTTGCAGCTAAATCAGATCTTACTTTTATACCTGGTATTACTTCATTACGTGGATTTACAGCAATATGATAACCTCCCATTAAATAATAATGGCGTGTCATATCAAAACCAAGACTACCACTTGTTAAAGCTTGAGCTGGTAAGTGAGTTGACGATAAACCAACATAAAATTTATCGGGTACGTTATAGAAAGCTCCAAAACCTACATCATAAGTTAATTTTTTAAAATCAGGATTTGTTAAACCTCCAGTGTTATAAGCACCTGGAATTTTATTATCAATTTTACCATCTTCTGGTGTTATCCAAGTATTAGAAATACTTTTTTGCAATATACCTGCATCTATACCAATACCTAAACTTCCTTCTCCAATTGGAATAAGGTATGAACCCGCAGCTCTTAAGAACAAGGTGTTCATTGCTCCAATTTTATCACTTATTACACTTAAACCAACACCAATAGGTGCACCAGGAATTCTTCCGTCTAAACCTAAAGCAATAGATTGAGGAGCCCCATCAAAACTAGCCCATTGTTGACGGTATTGTGCTACGCCACAAATGGCATTGCTCGTACCTGCATAACCTGGATTGTAAATCACACGATTTTGCATCCATTGAGTAAATTGAGCATCTTGTTGGGCCGTTGCAACCCCTGTAAAACCTGCTACTGCAATAGCAATTTTGGTAATTGTTTTTTTCATATAGTTATAATAATGGTACAAAATGTACTTTTTTTAAGGTGCTAAAATAGTTAAACAAATTAAATAAACAAAATTTAACAACCATTTTTTTAATTTTAGGTCTATAAAAAAATTAAGACGATGGTGTTTATAAACAATTTTAAAATTATTTTGATTAAATAAAATTTTATTAATATATTTGCACCCCAATTTTAGAATTTATTAAAATTTAAGATATGAAAAAGGAATTACACCCAGAGAATTATAGATTATGTGTATTTAAAGATATGAGTAATGGTTACTCTTTTTTAACTCGCTCTTGTGCTGAAACAAAGGATACTATTAAACATGACGATGGTAATGAATATCCATTAGTTAAGTTAGATATTTCGATGACTAGTCATCCGTTTTATACAGGAAAACAAGTTTTAGTTGATACTGCAGGACGCGTAGATAAATTTAGAAGCAGATACGGTAAAAAAGCATAATTTTTTTAAAAAACTAAATAAAAAACCCTGTTAATTTTTAACAGGGTTTTTTATTTTATAAGTATTTAAGAATTTCTTGTTCTACTTCATTACTTTCCCATATTTTTTCAATATTTGGCAGTTGCATAATTTTATCCATTATTTGTTGTTGTTTGTTTCCGTTTTTTAGTGCTTCGCTATAACGTATATGTGGACTGTATGTTACCATGCTGTATAATGGTATCCATTTATTTGGGTGTTTTTGAGAAAAATTAGATTCTATTTTTTTCTGTAACAAAAATTTTGGATCTGCTGTTTTATCTCTCATTTCAATAAAGTTTGCAATGGCTAAGTCTGCTATAGCATCTCCATCTGGTTTACGTAGGATTTGATAGTCATTTAAAATAGAAGACCATTGGTGATTGTGTTTATCAATTAATTCGTTTAACACAACACAATCTTCAAAACCGCAATTCATACCTTGTCCGTAAAAAGGAACAATAGCGTGGGCTGCATCTCCAATTAAAGCAATACTGTCGTCAAACGTCCACGGGAAACATTTTACTGTAACTAAACTTGAAGTTGGATTACTAAAAAAATCTTCTAATAAAGTAGGCATTAAAGGTACAGCATCGCTAAACTCAGTATTAAAAAAATGTTTCACATCATCGTTAGTTTTAAGATTAGCGAAAGATTTATCGCCTTCAAAAGGCATAAATAAAGTACAAGTAAAGTTACCATCAGGGTTTGGAAGAGCAATCATCATAAAAGAGCCACGCGGCCAAATATGTAAGGCATTTTTTTCTAATAAAAATTTACCATTTGGGCCAGGAGGAATAATTAATTCTTTATAACCACAATCAATGTAATGTTGATTGTATTCAAACCTATCGTTTGATAATTGCATACTTAATCTGCTTGCGCTAAAAGCACCATCAGAACCAATTAATAGATCGAATTTATTTGTAAGTAACTGTGAAGTAGTAGTGTTTTCAAAAACAATTTCTTTAGTTTGTTTATTTACAGTGTTACATTTTTGATCAAAATGAATTTTAACATTAGGTTGTTGTTCTGCTAAATCCATTAATTTCATATTAATTTCTGCTCTACTAACGCTATAAATTGCTTGTTCTTCTTTACCATAAGGTTGATAGGCGTTTGAACCATCTTTGTTATGAATAAACCTACCATACATTGGGATTGCAATTTTCTTAATTTCATCAGCAATACCAACGCCTTGTAAACCTTTCCAGCCTCTATCACTCAAAGCTAAATTAATACTTTTGCCTGCACTCATATTTATTTTTCGCATATCGCTTCGTCTTTCATAAATATTTACAGCGTATCCTTTTTTAGCGAGATAAATTGACACCAAAGAGCCAACTAAACCAGCTCCTACAATTGTTACATTTTTTTTCATTTATTAATTTTTTGTTTGTTCGTAACGTTCGATAATTATTTTTACAAGTTTATGGCGTATAACATCTGTATTATCAAGTTCAATAATATCAATACCAGGGGCATTTTTTAAAAATTTTAAGGCTTGTAATAAACCACTTGGTTGTTTATATGGCAAATCAATTTGGCTTGTGTCTCCGGTTACAATAAATTTAGCATTAGTTCCCATTCGGGTTAAAAACATTTTCATTTGACTTTCAGTTGTGTTTTGAGCTTCATCTAAAATAACAAATGCATTATCTAAAGTTCTTCCGCGAATAAAAGCAAGAGGAGCAATTTGTATAATTATATTCTCGATGTAATGGTATACTTTATCAGCTGGT